>CAZEWB010001032.1:0-1502 GCA_964515655.1 uncultured Bacteroidales bacterium | reverse complement strand
TGTGTTGGGTGTGTTTGGTGGTTGGTTTATGAGTTTCTTTAATTCGGCGCCTGTTTTTGTAAACGCCAGAATGGGTATTGATTGTTCAGGGCAGCCCTCTTCTCTTTCAACGAGCAGGACAACTCTGCCGAATTCGAAAGGCGTTCTTACATTATTTCCGCGGAGAGTATAGAACAGGTCGTTTGAGGTCATAAGGCCGGCCTCTTCCAGAATAAGCCTGTCGTTAAAACTTATATTGAATTCGTTGGCAAGAAATTCGGAATTATCAGGATTAATAACGAACGAGGTATTTCCCGAATGCAATGAAAGGCAGGCGAATTTTATAAAAGCTTCGGCTTCTTTAATCGAAAGGTTTTTAAGTATCTCAATTGTCCTTAAAGAAAAAGAGCCCGGAAAAATGACCTCATAAGCAAGTATCCTTCCCCACAGGTCCTGCATTCCTTTGTCCGAAACATCTTCGACAATATTAAAGGACCTGGTGGACCAGTCGATATTTACAGGTTCAGGCGATACTGCCTCTTCGCGGCATAACTGTTCGGCTGCTACCTTGCAGACGCTGTCAATGTTCTTTTGCCTCGATGTTTCTTTATGTAATAATCTATCCCGTATCCTGTCGGGTGAACCGTTGTCGATAACATGAGTCTCGGTTCCGGTTTCTTTTTGTTCCGTCCTGTATGTTATCCCCAGGCCTTTGCTTATAACAACCGCAAGTTTTTCGAGAGCTTTTCCGGAAGTGTTTTTGGGATCGGTTTCTGCCATGTTAATTTATTTCCCAAATATAGAAAAACAGTATTAAGAATAAAAATACAAGCGGGGACAAAGGAAGGGGAAATTGTCATTCAATAACTACGGTACAGGAAGCGATAGGGGCAGAATAGAGATAACCTATGGCGCCTTTGGAAATAACATCCTCCCATTTATTAAGATCGCTGTTCCATTTTGTTTCCACTTCACCCCCGGGAACCCTGTACTCAATGATGGAATAATAGGCAATAAACAATTTATTACCTTTCTTAAAATAGAAATTCAGGTTAAATTTTATGTCCTCCCATTTAAGACCGGCAGTGCTCCATGATGAGTTTTCGGATGTCTCTTCGTAAAACTGTTCTGCAACCGGTTCGCCCCATTGTGGTTCTTCTCCGGGTTTGGAGGGCCATGGGTATTTTTCAGAGACAAGGAGATTCCCGTTATTATCATTCGAACACCAGATCCTCCATCCGTGCGATTCACCTGTTTTATATTTAAGGTTATTTGACTGCTGTGCTTTTAACTTTTGCATGAATGTCACAAAAGTGGTGCCTTCAGGTAAAATTACCCTGCAATTAAGAGTGGCATCTGATTTAACATGGAAAACCTTTTCCCTGTAATCAAACTGAGCCGGAACATAAGTGTCATAAGCCGGAAACCCATTGTTAGAGGCCAGTACAACACCGTAACCAAATGCTTTCATATATTCAGGATCCTGACCCTGTGAACACACACACCCAAACACACCCAACACA
>CAZEWB010001031.1:0-1503 GCA_964515655.1 uncultured Bacteroidales bacterium | reverse complement strand
TGTGTTGGGTGTGTTTGGTTTGGGGTTGCTTCTGCTTACACTGTTCGTGTTCTCCCAATATACCGTTCACTTTTTCAGGAATATTCGAGAACACGAACAGTGTAAGCAGAAAGAACCCTGATCCAAACGATAGTGCTGTTTTTTGCCTGATGCCCGTGATCATTATTGTTAGAAAAGCAACCAGAAGGACGGCGGAAAATATCACAGGCGCAGACATTAATGACAGTTCCGGAACAGAATACAGTCCATAATAGAATACCAGAGGATGGGGTATCAGCAATATTTTAATGTAAAAAAGAAAGGTCATCAGCACTATGCCGGCTCTTGCGGAAAAGGCGTCATTAAATCGTAACGGGTTTTCGAAATAGTTAAGTTCAATTTCGTCTTTACTGAAAAGGTAGTATGTAAGTTTATAGAAAAAATACCCTGCAATTATCAAAGCCAGTCCAATGACAACTATCCTGATATTCCGCGGACTGACAAGCGGTTTCAGCCCTGTTCCGTACCTGTACCACAGCAATAACGGGATCGCCGGCAGAAGCGACAGTGCGCTTTGTTTTGCAAGGAATGAAAGAGCGAAGAAGAGCAGAGCAGAAAAAAGAAAAATAATGTGCGAACGGTCAATATATTTTTCAATGTGTTCTACAGAAAGGAATCCGAATATCATCCAGAGCATTTCCTCGCGATTTTTCAGACTCGCAACCACTTCGGTATGTGATGGATGCGCGAGCCAGATTAAAGAGGCGGTTAAAACAAAGAAATACCCGGATCTTTCCTGAAAATATCTTTTAAGAAACCGGAAAACAAGAAGGCCGCACAATGTATACAATATTACATTAATAAGATGATGGACCGGAAGGTTGTAGCCGAAAACCGAGTATTCAACTGCAAACATAGCCTTGGTCAGCGGGCGGTACCCGATACTTGCAGCGGGGCCTGAATAATATGGTGAGGCGAAAATCTCAGGTATCCCGCTTATCCCTTTCATCACCTGTGGATTATCCTTAAGCACAAAAACATCATCCATCCCCCAGCCGTTCAATAACGTGTTTCCGTATAGCAGAAACGCTGTTAAAATAAGGATGATTGTGTGTTTTTTGCCGTTCATAGATAAAATTATGCAATATTATATTTATTTTTGAAAGTCCGGCAACCCTTTTTATCTTAATGCGTCTTAATATTAAATTTCCTAATACTATGAAGAAATTATTGATAATCCTGCTTATAATCACATTCGGTTGGCAATGCGCACAATCACAGGACAATACCCCCGCATTCCGCTTTATCTGGAATGAGGCAAATTATTTGTTTTACGACACTTATGATGTGCTGCAACTGCAGTTCCAGTCTACTCTGCCTGCTGATGAAATTTCCCATGCAGCACAAAAGGTGGGAGTTATTGATAAAATACAGATGGATAACGGAACGGGAATAATCTATTTCAAAGAAAATCCCTCACCTTCAGATATCAGGAAGTTTGCAGAAAAAATGGGGATATCCGAA
>CAZEWB010001030.1:0-1504 GCA_964515655.1 uncultured Bacteroidales bacterium | reverse complement strand
TGTGTTGGGTGTGTTTGGTTGGTTTTTGCTTTGGCACTGTGGGTAGTATTATATTTTTTTCCTGTAGCTTCCATTTTCGATGTAAATTCAGTCTATACACTTAATGCCGATGGCTTATATTCGCAGAAAGACGGAATATCTGTGATTTATTCTACTGCTTATCCTTTTTTGATCATATACACATTAGTATTACTCCTGCAAGTTGTAACAATTTTACTTTTCAGGAAAAGAGGTATCCAGATGAGATTTTGCCTTTACCTGGCAATATTACAGGCTGCCTTTCTGATGCTGGCCTTTTATTATGTATATCAGGCATTGCAGGACACAGGTCAGACTTCTGTTTCATGGGGTTTTTCGGCACTTTTGCCGATCTGTTCTGCGATACTGAATTTGCTGGCATACAGGTATATTCATAAGGATGAAGATATTGTAAAGTCAATAGACAGAATAAGGTAAAGATATGAGAAAAAGCAATCCCCGGAGATATATGTTGAATGCGGTGCTGATATTTGTCATTGCCGGGATTATTGTATCAGTGCTGTTACAGGATGCAATTGTTGACATATTCGTATCAAATACGATGATATGGTTTTACCTTAATCAGGCAAAGCCTTTCATAATACTGATAACATTATGTATAATATTTATCTATTTTCTCAGGAATGCTTTAAGCAAGCAGGTCTTTTTATCAAAGACCATGGAAGAATCACGTATGAACCAGGATCAGGTCCTTGAAAACATCAGAAAGGAGTTCTTTTTCTTCCGTCATATTAAGGGTAAGCCATTTGATCATATAAGTGCGGGAATTTCTGAGATCTTCGGCTATCAACAGGATGATTTCAGGCAGAATTTCCGCAAATACGGCTTCGGATTTCTGTACGATAGTGTTACCGGCCTTATGTCTGAGATCAAGGAAAGTTATATTGCTATTCCCGAGTACGAACATGTTGCATATACATCCGACGGAAAGAAAAAGAATGTCCAGGTTAAGTATTCTCCTGTTTTTGGGGAAGATGGCAGCGTAGTCAGCATTGAAGGTGTAGTAAGGGATATATCTTTGCTGAAGATCGTTGAGGATAAACTTCATGAAAAAGATCTGATGTACAGCACGCTCTTTGAGGCAAATAACGAAGCCGTTGTTATACTTAAAGCCGACAAGTTTATCGATTGCAATAAAAAGATTACAGAACTGTTCGGAGCCACGATCGAAGAAGTGATAATGCATACCCCGTACTCTTACCGGTTTTCCCCCTCAACACAGCCCGATGGCCGCAGCTCGCGCGACAAAGCTCTTGAAAAGATACGGCTTGCATTAAGCGGTTTTCCGCAGGTATTTACATGGCAGCATCTGAGATCATCCGGACAACCTGTTATGGTGGAAGTGTCCCTCTCCCGCTTCAAGGAAGGCAATGAGTATTTTCTGTACGGAATTTTACGGGAACTTGACGCTGAATTAAAAGCAAAAACCGAACTGAAAAACCACCAACCAAACACACCCAACACA
>CAZEWB010001029.1:0-1508 GCA_964515655.1 uncultured Bacteroidales bacterium | reverse complement strand
TGAAACTTTGTAGCCTTCGTCTTTTAGTTCTTCGTATTCACGTATAAGGTTTTTTAACCGCAAAAGAGGACTTAATTTAGATTCTTGCATCTTTAATTTCCTTTCTTGTTTTACGAAAAAGACAATGATCTGTTATTCCTTTTTCGTCAAAACTATGATAACAAAAACCTTCATCATCCGAATCTTCATAGAACTTACATTCTTGCTGCTTTTCCGATGTATCCCCAAGGCATTTCACATAACTTGAAACGTACTCATGGCGCGGCCATTCAAGATTTGGCCTGAAATGATCAGAGACAAATTTTCTTAAATCAGTCATCTCGTTCTCTTCCTCTGGCGGATCTGGCCGATATTCAATATCAGAACGAACTGAATTATCCTGTTTGGTGATATGATATTTTTGGACATCCATTTCATTCCTCTTTGAAATGAGCAACAAGCTCAGCCATGATGTCAAACAATCTATCTTTCAAGTCTGGGACTGGCTGGACAATAGGCTTATCATTCAATACGAATCGTTCGATTGCCCCGATTTTCTCGGCACAATCTAAACACAACTTGTATTGGACGTAAACTTTTAGTCCAGACAGAGATGTATAACCACATTCTATTTGAAAACTTTTTAAATCGCTTTGTGCAAAAACTAACTCTTTGCATTTATCACAGAAAAATCTCTCTTCTTTCATATTTCCTTCTTTATTCCACCATGTTTTGCGATAATAGTATCTACAATTTCAATCGGGACATAGCCATAAACAGATTTTGTCGGCTCATTTGCATTCCCATCGATATAAGGCATCAAATTTTCTTCTTCTACCGACGGATAACCAATTTCCACTTCGACATATATTCCGCCCTCTTCGTTAACTCTTGGTATGCAATAATGAGTGGCAGATGCTTGAACGGATAAACTGAATCCATCAGCACAAATCAATCTTGGTCTAAGATTGACATATTTATTTTTATCATCGGGTTTATATGTTTGAATTAGGAATTTTGTCGTTTCGCTATTTTCCATAAACCAATTTCCTCAGTTCATCCCTTGTGATAGGATAAAGGTTCAGGCATCTTCTCGATGCTTCTAAGATTTGTTGGGTGTGTTTGGTTTTTTTTGGCGTACTATCATTCGATAAAACGGGAAGCCACCTATCGAACTTCTGGAACTTATTATATTCTATCAGTATTTTCATTTGGGTTTGGGAATAACTGCGTGTATTCAAGTCGCAGGCCTTCAATAAGTAATTGTCGCTCTGCAATGATTTGCTTTACTGCATCGAAGATTTTCCATGAATCTTCGGTACGCAAAGAAGAATAACCCCGAATTCTCATCCCAGTCAATGAGATTCCCCAATCTAATTTCCTTTCAAGTTCTGTTTTTGAAATATCATATTTTTCCAAAAAAGCCCTCAAGGCTTCAGTGCCTTGTTTATAATCTCTACTCATTTAAAACTCCAAATTATTTACAATATATGGTATAATCTTAATCTTCAGGAACGATATTTCCAATG
>CAZEWB010001028.1:0-1508 GCA_964515655.1 uncultured Bacteroidales bacterium | reverse complement strand
TGCCTTACATCTCTGCTTCGATCGTGATCCAGCTTCTTGGTATGGCAGTTCCTTACTTCCAGCGTATGCAGAAAGAAGGTGAGAGCGGACGTAAAAAAATGAACCAGATCACACGTCTTCTTACTGTTGTTATCCTTCTTTTACAGGCGCCCAGTTATCTTGCAAATCTTCACGCCCAGCTTCCCGAAGCAGCCTTTGTTCTTAAAGGAAGTATGTTTACATTCTCTTCAGTTATCACTCTTACTGCCGGTACTATTTTCGTAATGTGGCTAGGTGAAAAGATCACCGATAAAGGGATCGGCAATGGTATATCTCTCATTATCATGATCGGTATTATCGCCAGACTCCCCTTTGCGCTTATTGCAGAGTTAGGATCACGTCTTGAAGGTGCAGGCGGACTTGTAATGTTACTTGTTGAACTCGTGTTACTCCTTGTTGTTATTGCATTCACAATCCTTCTTGTTCAGGGAACACGCAAGATCCCTGTTCAGTACGCAAAACGTATAGTCGGGAACAAACAATACGGCGGTGTTCGCCAGTATATTCCTCTTAAGGTCAATGCCGCCGGCGTAATGCCCATTATCTTTGCACAGGCGCTTATGTTTATTCCCATGATGATAGCCGGTTTTTCAAATTCCGAATCAATGACCGGTTTTGCTGCTGCATTTAACGATTATACCGGTTTCTGGTACAATTTCACTTTTGCAGTACTTATTGTTCTCTTTACATATTTTTATACTGCGATAATTATTAATCCAATGCAGATGGCCGAAGACATGAAGAAGAACGGAGGCTTTATTCCGGGTGTAAAACCAGGTAAAAAAACAGCCGAGTTCCTTGATTCTGTGATGTCGCGCATCACTTTACCCGGCTCGCTCTACCTTTCACTTGTTGCGATTTTGCCTGCATTTGCAATTATTGCCGGGATTAATAACCAGTTTGCATCTTTCTACGGGGGAACATCCCTGTTAATTTTGGTTGGAGTTGTGCTTGATACTCTCCAGCAGATCGAAAGTCATCTTTTAATGCGTCATTATGACGGCCTGATGAAATCGGGACGCATTAAAGGAAGAACCGGCAGTGTATCTGCCTCAATGTAATTACGTTCTTTGATGGTATGGCTCAAAAATGAAGATGAATTATCGCTGATACGAAACAGCAGCAGGTTGGTAGGAAAAACCTTAGGCTACATCAGCGAAATTATCGGCCCCGGAATAACCACTAAATGGTTAAACCAGCAGGCAGAAAAATTCATCCGCGACCACGATGCAATACCCGCTTTCCTGAACTATAACGGCTTTCCTGCCACTCTTTGCATTTCTATTAATGACAAGGTTGTGCACGGAATACCTTCGGAAGAAATGATCTGTGAAGGAGATATAGTTTCAATCGACTGCGGTGTACTTAAAAACGGCTTTTACGGTGATTCCGCCTACACTTTTCCCCCAAACAGCTTTTTAAATGACCTTATAAAAAAATTATTTTTTTACACGCAGAAGTTTGCTTAA
>CAZEWB010001027.1:0-1511 GCA_964515655.1 uncultured Bacteroidales bacterium | reverse complement strand
TGTGTTGGGTGTGTTTGGTTGTGGTTTTTGCTGTTGCAGACAGAATTAAGTATAATAAACGAATAATAAACATGCCTGTTCCGTCAAAGCCGGTATTTATTATCGGACATTGGCGCACGGGAAGCACTTTTCTGCATCAGTTAATGATTCAGGACGATAACTTTGTCAGTCCGTCAGTTTTTCAGGTAACTGTTCCCGATTGTTTTGTCTCAATTGAGAAGTATTATAAACCTTTTATGCGAAAAGTAATGGGCAGTAGACGGCCGATGGATAATGTTAAATTTGGCCCCGATGCACCACAGGAAGATGAATTTGCACTTTTTCGCATGACATTGAATTCCCCTCTGCAATCTGTTATTTTTCCCAAAACCAACCGCTACTTTCTTTTAGAAAATGATAATCTGATTTGCGACAATTCGAAAATCACCCGATGGGAAAAATCGCTGTTATTCTTCTGTAAAAAACTTTGTATGGGAAATAACAGACAGCTGCTGATTAAGAATCCCTTTCATTCAATGCGCATTAACATTTTAAACAAATTATTCCCTGACGCCGTTTTTATACACATTTTCCGTAACCCGTATGATGTAGTACCATCAACAATACGAATGTGGGATATCATAGCCAGGCAAAACTGCCTGAACAGCAAATGGGAAAAGCCATCAACCCGCGAAGTCGTATCCCTGTTAAAAAAAATGATAAATACAATAAACAGAGAGTTGAAATTGCTGGAATCAAACAGATACACTGTAGTGAAATATGAAGATCTGGAAGCAAGTCCCGTAGAAGAAATAAAAAGAATTTACCGTCACTTTAATCTGTCATTCACAGAGGAATTAGAAAATAAAATCGGCAAATTTCTGAATGAAGAAAAGGACTTTCAGAAAAACACACATCAATTAAGCGAAAGCGATAAGGCAATTATCTATGAAGAAATGAATGAGTTTTTAGTGCATAACAGTTATACAAAGGAATAGATAACATGAAAGATACGCTAACAAAATTCATTCATCTTATTCCAAGGTTTATTGATTTAAAAATGGGACTGAAAATGGCGTTTGTAATGGGCATTCTTGTTTTTCTTATCAATTACGGAATAACCGAGCAGCTTTTATTATCATTTATTGCCTGTGCAAAACAGGTGGTTTATACTTTTATACTGGGAGGCGCTGTTCTGAAAAGTTGCGAGCACATAGTGAATTCAATTGCATCCAAACGAAATGCTATTATAGCAGCTTCGCTAATTCCTTCCGTTATTACAATGGTTCTCGTTTTTGGCATTCACAATTTAAAGGGCACACCCCGGCCTGTCGAATCCACTTTTCCAGCTCTGCTTGTAATACCCGGAACAATATACTGGGCGTTCAGGAAAAGGAAAAAGTCGCCGGAAAAAATACAGGGAAGGACATAACAGAAATACACTAGTGTTTCGACAAATTAATTTTGAATTTGTAATTTCAGAACTCCTGACCTCTCGCAAAATGAAACACTTTGATTTTGTCATAAAATTT
>CAZEWB010001026.1:0-1514 GCA_964515655.1 uncultured Bacteroidales bacterium | reverse complement strand
CTCCTGATTCTCAAGTCATCGAAACCTCGATCTCGAACATTATGATCCAAACACTGACTTTATAGACAGACTCTATATAGCCGGATTAATTCACGTTTTGGACTAAAGTCCTTATATAGAGACTCATGTATTACCCCGACCTTTAGGTCGGGGTAATACAAACTAACATAAACTGAGGGCTTTAGCCCTTAATGAAGTAGTTTATAAATTAATCAGGATGGAATTCCGGATCGCTCGTTTTTGCTGCCACCATCAGCGAGGTTCCCGTATAATGATTTTTACAGATAAAATCAGTTCGCATAAGAAATTTAAGAATTTTTTCACCGAATTTTCCCGGAGGTGCAAATCCCTTTTCAATTACTTTCTCTTTTGGAATAGTTGAAATATGATCTGTCACGTTTTTTTCAATCTGCGAAGATACAAATATTTAACTCAATGCTTTGAAATGAAATCACGATATGCAATAGAAATACCATCCTTAAGTGATGTTTTATGCCTGTATCCGAGAGCATGGAGTTTGGAAATATCGAGAAGTTTACGTGGCGTGCCGTCCGGTTTGCTTTTGTCGAATATCATTTTACCCTTATATCCAACTACTTCATTCACGGTTTCAGCAAGTTGTTTAATACTAACTTCGTTACCTGTACCGATGTTAATCCATCCGGCATCGTCATAATTTTCCATAAGAAACCGGCAGGCGTCAGCCAGATCGTCAGCAAACATGAATTCACGGAGCGGAGCGCCGGTGCCCCATATTACAACTTCAGGTGAACGGTTGATTTTAGCTTCATGAAAACGACGGATCAGAGCCGGTAAAACATGTGAGTTATCGGGATGATAGTTGTCGTTTATTCCGTACAAATTTGTAGGCATTACGGAAATAAAGTTACAGCCATATTGTGAGCGATATGCATCGCACATTTTAAGACCCGCGATCTTTGCTATGGAGTATGGCTCGTTGGTTTGCTCAAGTATGCCGGTAAGAAGATCTTCTTCTTTTATAGGCTGGGGAGAGAATTTGGGATAAATGCACGAAGAACCCAGGAAAAGCAGCTTGGTAACACCGGACAGATAAGAAGCATGTATGATATTGGCTTCAATCATCAGGTTTTCATATATAAATTGCGCCCTGTATGTATTATTGGCTTGTATACCGCCAACTTTTGCGGCAGCGTTGAAGACATATTCAGGTTTATTTTTATCGAAGAAATCATTAACGGGTTCCTGCTTCGTAAGATCCAGTCTTTCAATTTCTGCAGTGAGAATGTTATTATAGCCGTTACGGATCAGATTGCGATGGATTGCGGAGCCAACCATTCCGTTGTGACCTGTAATATATATTTTTGAGTTACTTTTCATTGTTACAACCCGGCAACAAATATATTACATTTCTTATTCACAAAGTGATAAGAAGCAATAAAAAATGTTCAATGCCAATTTTTGTTTGCTCATTGTAATTTCAGAACTCCTGACTTCCCGCAAAATGAAATACATTGATTTTGTCATAAAATTTG
>CAZEWB010001025.1:0-1515 GCA_964515655.1 uncultured Bacteroidales bacterium | reverse complement strand
GAAGGGCAAATTGTCCGGCACAGGGCAGAGGAGTATAAATAGAAGAATAGCGATTCATAGCATCAATCTCATCGTCACTGGCACGGACTTGGTGTGCGAGCTTAATGCTCAGGTTAACAAGAGCATCAAGACTTTTTGTTAACATTGCTTGTGCGATACGGGCCATGCCGACAAAATCAAAAGATATATCAGGTTTAGGCTGTGTCGCCAGAAAAGCTGCCCGCTCTGCTACATTAACAGCCAAATCGCCGATTCGCTCAAGATCGCTGTTTATTTTTAATACTGCGATGATAAATCGTAGATCTATGGCAACTGGCTGATGCAAAGCGAGCGTTTTCAAACATTCCTCTTCAATCTCAACCTCCTGCTGGTCTATTACGGTATCATTTTCTATTACCTTTTTGGCCAACTTGCTATCCCTTTGTTTAATAGCAAGTGTAGCATCATAGACAGCGGTCTCGACTCGAGCACTAAGATTGAGTATTCTCTTTTTCAGATTTTCTATTTCCTTTTGTAAGTGTTTTGGCATATATTATTCCCCTCATTTTCAATATTTCTTTTCCATGCGGGATACAAGACCGTATAAGAAATTGTCATCTTTGATGTTTATGTTGCCATCTTTATCGCAGGCAATCTGTGCATTTGCATAATCAAAGGAATCTGCGAGCTCGTTTATTATTTCAACTCTTGCCCATGGAATTACACGAACCATCGGAAGCCCCTCACAGATATCCTTTATGCTGTTTACTGCTCTGCCGAAATGATATGTTCTGCAATCCAAACGAACATAAGATTCCGTCATATCAATAATCCGACCCACAATTATATGATTATGCGATTCAGGATAAGTTTTAACTGTTCGGATTTTCCAAACCTTTTTCTCCTCGTGTTTTGACATATTAACCAAATCTTCCCGTAATATAATCTTCAGTTTGTTTCATGGAAGGACTGCTGAATATTTTCGAGGTCAAATTGTATTCTATCAGTTCACCAAGGCAGAAAAATGCGGTTTTGTCGCTTACACGCGCTGCCTGCTGCATATTGTGGGTAACTATTATTATTGTATAGTTTTGCTTTAATTGATAAATCAAATCTTCGATTTTAGCTGTTGAGATAGGATCTATAGCGGAGCAGGGTTCGTCCAGCAGAATCACATCAGGTTCGACTGCCAGTGCCCTTGCGATACAGAGCCGCTGTTGCTGACCGCCTGATAAGGCAAGAGCCGACTTTTTAAGGTCGTCTTTAACCTCCTCCCAGAGAGCAGCGGATTTAAGGCTTCTTTCAACTATATTTTCAAGATCGGACTTCTTTCTTATGCCCTGTAAACCCGGGCCATAAGCGACATTATCAAAAATATTTTTGGGAAACGGGTTCGGCTTTTGGAAAACCATTCCTATATGCTGGAGAAGACTGATGAGATTGATTTTTCTATCATAAATGTCCTGATTATATACCATTAACAGTCCTTCACTGCGGGTATGAGGTATAAGGTCGTTCATACTGTTAATGCTCCGC
>CAZEWB010001024.1:0-1515 GCA_964515655.1 uncultured Bacteroidales bacterium | reverse complement strand
TGTGTTGGGTGTGTTTGGTTGTTGTGTTGACACCCGAAACAATATTTTCGAGAAAGTCGATTACGACGGCGGGTTTACAATGAAAGGAGCAAGGTTCATTGGTGAAGGTACCGACGAAGAGCCTGCTTTCCTGCATTTTTACAGAGGTGATACTCTGTTTCTTACTACAGGTTCAAAGTCATATTCATTTCGCGAGAATATTGTTTCGGGTGTGAACACAAGCATTACTTTCAGGGTCGATACCGATAGTATTTACCATCCCGGCCTTAACTTCAGGTTTTTTATCGATAAACGCGAGATCTGGCTTACGAGGATATCAGAAGGGATGAGCCGTAGCCCGTATATCGATACATATCATCAGCTTGAACTTGATTTCGACCTGCTGACATGGAAACTGAGTGAGCCGAAGATACAGTTCATGGCATTGCCTGGATCGAAGATCAAGCAGGCAAATTTCGTGTCTGTCGACTTTTTCAGCACCGACCGTTACGAGGAAATGCAGGGAATGGATGATGCAAATCCGCTTCAGATGGTAGCGGGATATTCCCGAAAGATAAAATCGCGGGAATTCAACGTGGTGGATTTCGCAAATTACCTGAAAGCGTCACTGCCGCAGACAAAACAATACCTGCTCACGCTTGCATATAAGCACTTCATTAAATATAATCCGGAAACAGGTGATGTTTTAGTTAGAGATAAAACCTTCAATTATATTAACTGTGCTGCTGAGAAACGCGACTATGATGCTATCAACTTTGTATCGAATGTTTTAACAGAAGATAATCATGCAATATGGAGCTTGCTCGACTATAATCTCAGGCTGAAAGGTGTTTCGGAAATTAAACTCAGCGAAGTCCACACAGTTACTATATTTCCGCAGGACCAGGAAATTGTCGTTAAGAAAAACCGCGATTTTATTTTCAGCGGAAAGATACTTGTCGGATTGTTCCTTTTTAAGGGATCAAACTTTTATTTCAACTACGACAGATTCAACATCGACCTGGTTGATGTAAACGAAGTGAAGATGCGTGTAAAATCGGGTGAAGTAGATGAAGCGGGGATACCTGTTGAAGTGGATGTCAAAAATGTTATATCAAACATGACCGGTGTCCTTCAGATCGATGCAATGAATAATAAATCCGGAATAAAGCCCATGCCGGAGTACCCCATTCTAAACAGCAAGAAAGATTGTTACGTATATTACGATAGCCCGGCAATATTCAACGGAGTATATGACCGTAAAGGTTTTTACTTTCAGATCTATCCTTTCGTAATGGACTCGCTGGATAAGCTGACCCGCAAAAATCTTAAGTTCGGAGGACACTTTGTATCGGCAGGTATATTTCCTCCTTTTGATGACAGTTTAACAGTTCAGTCGGATTACTCACTTGGATTTAAAAGGCTTACTCCTGAAAAGGGATTTCCTGCATACGGGGGTAAGGGAACGTTTTTCAATGAGGTATATCTGAGTAACAATGGCCTGAGAGGAAACGGAACCCAAACACACCCAACACA
>CAZEWB010001023.1:378-1519 GCA_964515655.1 uncultured Bacteroidales bacterium | reverse complement strand
TGTGTTGGGTGTGTTTGGTTGTTGTTTTTGTTGTGAAACATCTTGTTCAGGCTGAATTACTGTTTCGGAAGAATCGACCGGGACAAATATAGATTTAATAAGTTCAGGTCGGAATACTATATTTTGTACAACCGTATCAGCAGACTGGATCATACTCTTTGATGCCATTTTTTTACGTATAAGCTGCAAATATGCAAATTCGTCGGGACTGAGGTTGCCGTCGGGTTGCAGTTTTGATTTGAACCACTTCGGCATTGGGATTATTGATGCAAGAAATATTGATTCGTCAATGCTGAGAGCAGCGGGTTTTTTCCCGAAATAATAGTCGGAAGCTTCACCTATTCCATAAATACCAGGCCCCCACTCTATGATATTAAGGTAAACTTCCAGCATTCTTTCCTTGCTTACCAGTCCGTTATTTTCAATAAGCCACACGATAAGCATTTCCTCGACCTTGCGGGCAATATTCTTGTTTCTGTTCAGATAGACATTTTTAACTAATTGCATAGTAAGCGTACTTCCTCCCCTCGCAAAACGCTTTTCTTTGATATTGGTAGCGGCAGATTCCCGGAATGCCTCAGGAATAAAGCCCCTGTGCTGAAAAAATCCCCCGTCCTCGGTACATAAAATTGCATTTACGAGATGCGGAGACACGGCAAAAAATGGTGTATAATATGGATTTGCAGGCCCAACCTCAAATGTCCTGAACAGACTGCCTTTTTCGTACACCGAATGTGTAAATGGTTCGTTAATGAAAGAATAGTTCATATTGCCGAATCTCTCGATATGGAAATTAATACGTTTAAACTCTGCATCAAGAATAAGTGAATCGGGTTGCGACAGATCAACACTGAAATTAAGGCTGAAACTAACGTTACCCTTTGTTTTTATCCCGTTTAATGTAGTGAACAGATTGGCCGGCAATGAGGAAAAAAGATCATCGGCTTTTATTTCTCCGGTTTTGATCTTCAGATCTATTTTTTTAGTATTGTCGTGTGTGTAACAGATGTATGGTGAAAATGTAAGCTTATTTATTTCAACAGAAGTGACGCTATCGAGTTCCAGGAAATTGCTAGCGTCACTTCTGTTGGAATAAATAAGCTTACATTTTCACACACACAACCCAAACACACCCAACACA
>CAZEWB010001023.1:0-368 GCA_964515655.1 uncultured Bacteroidales bacterium | reverse complement strand
TGTGTTGGGTGTGTTTGGGGGTTGTTGGCCGTAAATTTGAAATTACATTTCACGGGAGGTAAAAAAACAGTGTCGCGGGCAATTCTTTCATTACGGATAAAAAAGTTATGAAGCGAGCCATAGCCGGTAAATACCAGGTTATCTTCGTTCGTATAATTTATTCTGAAAACAGCCGTATCGAAACCGGAAATAATATCGTAGTTTACATCAACAAAAGGAAAAGTAAAACCTTCGCCTGTAACAGCCTTTGCAAAAATAAGATTGTGCGACTCGATCACCCTTCCGGCTACAAGCATGCAATTAAGATCATTTCCTTTACGACTAAGCATGTTGAACCTGAAAAACTCACTATCATACAGCACATCATT
>CAZEWB010001022.1:0-1520 GCA_964515655.1 uncultured Bacteroidales bacterium | reverse complement strand
TTTTATGAATAAAGTCTTTCTTGGATTCTGCCTCTTGCGCTTCGCCATAATTCAATGCCGGAGAACATCCGCTTCTGATCATTTGTCCGCCTACATGATTAGCAGATTTAGTGTTCGGCAATGCTTCTACAATGTCAGCTATCAAAATTGCAAAATCGATCAGCCGATCTTCAATATCAAACTTCCTTTCTTTCTTTTCCATATTTGTTTTTTTTAATTGCTCATTGAAAATTGAGTTTTTGGCATTGTTAATTTTATAAAGAAATGTTCAATGTCAAACAAACAACTAACAATGTACAAGTTTCATTTCGTCCAAGATTATTTCCTTATTGCTCATTGAAAATTGAACATTTGGCATTGTTCGTTAAAAAACTATTACAATTTTATTGCCCCCTCATTTTTTATATTCCGTAAAACTTTCTGTACCACTCAACAAAACGGGCTATCCCTTCTTTTACGGGAGTAGTGGGGCGATAACCAACGGCCTTTTCCAGCGCAGTTACATCTGCATGTGTTGCCACAACATCACCGGGCTGCATGGGCATCATTAACATATTTGCTTTTTTGCCAATGGCTTCTTCTATTGCTCCGATATATTCAAGCAGGCCGATAGGATTACTGTTGCCGATATTGAAAATTCTCCACGGCGAAGGACTTGTGGAAGGATCAGGATTCACACCATCCCACGCCGGATTCCCGGTTGCGGGATTATCAAAAACTCTTACAAGACCTTCAACAATATCGTCAATGTAAGTGAAGTCGCGGATCATTTTTCCGTGATTGTAAACCTCTATCGGCTTGCCTTCGAGGATATTTTTTGTGAAGATAAAAAGAGCCATGTCGGGACGGCCCCATGGACCGTAAACCGTGAAAAAACGCAGTCCTGTTGATGGAATGTTGTACAGGTAACTGTAGCTGTGTGCCATCAGTTCGTTGCTTTTTTTCGAAGCGGCATAAAGGCTTATGGGATGGTCAACACTGTCGTTTACCGAGAGGGGATATTTGCGGTTAAGCCCGTAAACAGAAGAGGAGCTTGCAAAAACAAGATGTCCCGTTGCATAGTGGCGGCGACACTCAAGTATGTTAAGAAAGCCTTCCCAGTTAGATTTCAGGTAGGCATGAGGATTTGTGAGACTATAGCGAACGCCGGCCTGTGCCGCAAGGTGGATCACCCCTTCGAATTTCTGTTCGATAAAGATTTTATACAGCAGATCGCTGTCGTCGAGGTTGCCTTTAACAAAAGTATAGCCGGGATATTTTTTTGAAGTGACAGGTTTTCCGTACTCTATCTTCTTTTGTTTTATCCCGCATTCTTCAAGACGTGCATATTTTAAAGCAGTATCGTAATAATCGTTTATATTGTCATAACCCCAGACCTCATCCCTGCGTTCGAGCAGTTTAAGTGCAGTGTGATAACCGATAAATCCGGCTGTTCCGGTAACAAGGATCTTCATTCTTTTTTTATGCGAAAATACAATTTTTTCCTGCATTACTTTACTTCATTATATCATTATAATAAT
>CAZEWB010001021.1:0-1524 GCA_964515655.1 uncultured Bacteroidales bacterium | reverse complement strand
TGTGTTGGGTGTGTTTGGGGGTTTTGTGGACAGGAATTCAAGTCGTTTTTAACGAGGAACAAAGGTCAAAATCCGCTCGATCAGGGTCGCAGGTTTTATACATGGGCCTCGGGTGCGTACATGGATAAGAATAAAGGTGATTCGTTGTACGGTTATATATGGAAACCGATAGAAAAAGAACTGGATGGGGTCAAAAAAGTTTACTACAGCCCGTCAGGCCTTCTGCACAAGATATCCTTTTCCGCAATTCCGCTGAACGACTCGCTGAGCCTTATTGACCGTTACCAGATACAGCAGCTTACAAGTACTGCAATGATCATAAATAAAAAGGAAAGTTTTATCCTGTCTGATAAATATAAGGCATTGTTGTTTGGAGGGATTTTATACGACATGGATACATCCGAGATCGGTGTATCGGCCGGGAAGTACAAGGTCCACGGTGATTTCTTTATCCGCGACCGGAGTTTCGAAATAACTGACTCGATAAGAGGCGGGGGAACATGGCCATACCTGAACGGGACTCTGCTGGAAATAAATCTTATCGACAGTTTGTTCCTGGGTTCAAAACTTAACACAAAAGCCATGACGAAAGCAGATGCTGTAGAGGAAAGTTTCAGGTATTCCGAGGAACTTCATCCCGAAATTATACATATAGCCACGCACGGCTTTTTTCTTCCCGAGCCTCCGCTCCCTCCAAGGGATCCGCTTAATCCGTTCGCTGTATCATATAGTTCCCAGACAAATACCGACGATGCAATGCTCCGGTCGGGACTGCTTTTTGCCGGGGCGAACAGCACATGGCAGGGAAAAAAGCCCGGCATAGGTCTCGATGACGGGATACTTACTGCTTATGAAGTTTCGCGCATGAACCTGTCCAGGACCAGGCTTGTAGTACTATCTGCCTGTGAAACGGGACTGGGCGAAGTAAAAGGAAGTGAGGGCGTATACGGTCTGCAGCGCGCATTCAAACTTGCAGGTGTCGACTATATATTAATGAGTCTCTGGCAGATTCCCGATGAACAGACAGTGGAACTGATGCGTTACTTCTATTCGGCATGGCTTACAGGAATGGATATAAAAGATGCATTCCATTACGCGCAGAAGGAAATGAACAAGGAATATGAACCTTACTTCTGGGCTGCATTTGTATTGCTGGAATAATGCATATTTTAATTCTTACGTTACAATTCTTAATAGATTTGTTAAACTCTGGAGTTATTCCTATGCCAAGAAGGAGACAGCATAAAAATGTGATTGTTATTTTCGGATTTCATATGTTCATTAATTGTAGAACCTTTAACATATTATCCAAAAAAAAATTATTTTTACGAAATATTTAGTCTTTTAAGTTAATTGCATGCTTTTGAAAAGGTATAACCGGTATAATATTTTTGTAACAATATTAAATTTATTGCTAATATTTAGCTCGTGTAGGAAAGAGGAACTCTTTGAGGGTGAGTTATCAAACTATTACAGTGGTTGGGATACAATTATCAGTGTCCAAGGAAATGGCTATCCTGATAA
>CAZEWB010001020.1:0-1533 GCA_964515655.1 uncultured Bacteroidales bacterium | reverse complement strand
AAAAAATACCCATAATGGTAATCAAGAAAGACGGACGGCGTGAGAAATTTTCACGGGAAAAAATTCTCAACGGCCTCATTCATGCCTGCGAAAAAAGACCCATCAGTGTTGAAAAACTGGAAGAGATAGCCAGCACAGTCGAAGGAAAACTGCAGTCCTCAATGGAAAAAGAAATCCTGTCAAAAAAATAGGAGAAATTGTCATAAAGGAACTTCAAAAACTGGATAAGGTTGCTTATGTCCGCTTTGCATCAGTTTATCACGAATTTGAAGATGTAGAAGATTTCAGCAAAGAAGTTAAGGAACTGAAATAATACAGTACAGCGTTCAACGTACAACGCGCAGCGTAACTATTTCGACGATGAACGACGCACGTTGCACCGTCTTACAATGCACGGTATTTATTACGCTGAACGTTGAACGGTATTTATAAGGAAGGAGGTGACAATGTCAGGTGTAATAAAAGAAGTTAAAAAGAGGGATGGAAGGATTGTTACGTTTGACAAATCAAAGATTGCCGAGGCAATCTTTAAGGCGGCAAAAGCCGTCGGGGGAAGAAGAAAAGATGTTGCCTGCAGGCTATCAGACGAAGTCACTAAAATACTTCAGAAAAAGTTTGTCCATCGCATTCCGGGCATAGAAGATATCCAGGACGTCGTAGAAAAAGTTTTGATTGAAGATGGTCATGCAAAAACAGCAAAGGCATACATACTATATCGTGATAAACGTACCAGAATGCATCAGATGTTAAAAGTCCATAAGGAAGTAAGAGGGCGAACCGGAACAACCGACCTCTCGCTGCTTGTCACAGCTCCAAGCCGATACGAAATTTTCCCCTGGGATAAGTCCAAAATTGCAAATGCCCTGGTGAAGGAAGCCAGGGTCCCCCATAATATAGCAGAAAAAGTTGCGCGCAGCGTGGAAGAAAAAATCCTTGCAACCGGGCTGAAGAAACTCACGACTTCACTCATTCGCGAATTTGTCGATATTGAATTGGTAGACCATGGTTTCAACGGAAAACTAAAATCACAGCAGACAATAGGAATGCCTGTCTATGATTTACGGGAACTCATTTATTCAAAGAGCAAGGAAAACTCCAACATTTCTGCAAATAATCCTGAAGCGATAAACCTGGCGATTGCCGAAAATACCTTAAAGCAATACCTGCTGCAGGAAATCTTCAGCGAAGATATCTCCATTGCACACTTAACCGGCTTAGTCCACGTCCACGACCTCGGTTACCCGAGAGTCTATTGCTCAAGCCATTCTCTCGAATACCTGAGAAAATATGGATTGGTGCTCGATAACCTCGGAACTGCATCGGCGCCTGCAAAGTATGCCCGCACCCTGACCGGACATTTAAACACCTATCTTGCATCAATGCAGGCATATTATGCCGGAGCGCTTGGAATCGGATTCCTCAATATCCTGTATGCACCTCTGCTTCAGGGAATGTCTTATGACGAAATGAAGCAGGAAGCACAATATCTACTTTTCAGCGGTTCACACAACCACCCCAAACACACCCAACACA
>CAZEWB010001019.1:0-1533 GCA_964515655.1 uncultured Bacteroidales bacterium | reverse complement strand
GGAATCCTGAATGCTCAGAATGTATTCTTTGAAAGGTTTGTATTTGTATTTTTTGCAGCCGGGGCCGCCAAACTGGTCGGGGTAACCATCGGAGAAAACATAAACGCTGTCGTTTTCTTCAAGCTGGATATCGTGAGTGTTAAATGGTACGCGTGATATATAAGCGCCTATTGGTTGTCGGTTGGCCTTGATCTCATAAAGGGCATAATTGTCGTTTTCGACAGAAGGCTTTTGAACAACACCGTTTATTTTCAGAACCAGGGGTTTCTTTTTAACAAGGTACATCGGATTGTTCGCTCCGGCAAATTCAAGAATGTTCGTGTTAAGGTTAAGCGAGCACAGTGCGATGTCCATACCATCCTTTACATTGGTGTCTTCTGATTTGTGAAGTGTGTTTTCAACAAGGTCGTTCAGTTTGTCAAGAATTTCTCCGGGGCGGGTAAGTTTGTATTCATTAACAGCCTGATTCAATCCGTTGTGTCCTACAATGCTCATAAAAGCACCAGGCACACCATGACCGGTACAGTCAACTACCGAGAAAAGAGCAAAGGGTTTTTTGAAATCCATCCAGTAAAAGTCACCGCTGACAATGTCCTTTGGTTTGAAAAGAATAAATGAATTAGGATAATATTCCTTTACAAGTTTGTTTGGTGGAAGTATGGCCTGCTGTATTCTTTTTGCATACGTAATACTGGCAAGAATGTCTTGGTTTTTATGTTCAATGACCTCTTTCTGGTGTAATATCTCTGTATTTTGTGCTTCAAGCAAAATATTGGCTTTTCTTTTCTGACGATAACTTATCAGAATTACAACAGCGAGAAATAATAGCATTACAGCTCCTATAGCAAAAGCATATATCTGTGTTGTCTGTTGTTTAATAGTTGCCTGACTTTGTTCGTTCTCTGCTTTCTGAAGGGCTATTTCCTTTTCACGCTTATCGGCTTCGTATTCTTCGCGCAACTGGAGAAGAACCTTGCTGTTATTTTCGTTGATAAGAGTATCGCGATAGACAGAATAGTTATATATGGCATTATATGCTTCTTTCCAGTTACCGGTTGATTCGTATAAATCTCTCAGAACATCATAGCAACTTTTAATCCCTTCAAGAAATCTTATTTCTTTAGCAAGTTCAAGAGCCTTTTTAATTTCTGAAATGGCATCGCCGTATTTCTTCTGTTTCTGATAAAGAACACCAATGTTAATATAGACATTTACAATACCCTGCGTATCTTCTATCTTCTCTTTTATTTCAAGTGATTTCTTGTAATATTCAAGTGCCTGGATGTAATCTTTTTTCGAATAATACATATTGCCGATGTTGCTGTATGTCTGAGCAATTGCACCATCGTTTTCGAGTTCTTCGTGAATTTCCAATGCCTGGATAAAAAAGGTAAGCGCTGTATCTGTCTTTCCCATTTTATCGTAAAGTAAACCCAGATTATTAAGTACTATTGCAATACCGTTTTTGTTATTTACCCCAAGGATAAGTTTATATGCTTGAGGTAAAAAAAAAAACCAAACACACCCAACACA
>CAZEWB010001018.1:0-1538 GCA_964515655.1 uncultured Bacteroidales bacterium | reverse complement strand
CACTCGTATTATTGACGGGCACTCGGTTGAAAGAGTGAGGCAGGGCGATCTTGATTTCCGTATCTCACACAGGTTCGGGAGTATACAGGGCGGGGCATACGAGTTTTTCGGAATCGACCAGTCCACATCTCAGTTCGGGCTGGAATACGGTGTTAAGGATTTCCTTATGGTCGGTATTTCCCGCGCCACATGGCAGAAAACAACTTCAGGGCTTGTAAAACTGTCCCTTTTAAGGCAACGCACGGGCGAAAAACCATTTCCTCTTTCCCTTTCATATGTTACATCTATGTTTGTTAATGGTCTTAAATGGGCAGACGACAGCAGGAACAATTTCTTTACATCCAGACTTTCCTATTTACACCAGTTACCGATCGCCAGAAAATTCAGCCCGTCCCTTAGCCTTCAGCTCACACCCACGCTGATCCACCGCAATCTCGCACAGGGAGAAGAACCCAACGACATTTATTCTGTCGGTGCAGGTGGCAGATACAAGATCACTGTAAGGACGGCAATTGTGGCAGAATACTTCCATACTTTCAGAAAGAACCTGCCCGATTCATACAGCAACTGCTTTTCTCTTGGATTCGATATCGAGACCGGAAGCCATGTTTTCCAGATAATGGTCACCAATTCACAGGGCATCACCGAAAATAATTTCGTAGTTTATTCTTCAGGAAAATGGAACAAAGGAGAACTTTTTATCGGCTTTAATATATGCCGTTTCTTTACTCTTAAGTCTGATAAAAAAGATGTGAAATGAGGTATTCCCTTATCTTAATGATCGCTTTAATTAACATTAATGTATTTTCTCAGGATAAATGGTTTAGCAATTCCGGATACATCAATTTTATCAGTGAGACCCAACTTTTGAATATCGAAGGAGAAAATACGAAAGCGGTCACATTTTTAAGACCGTCCACAGGTGAGGTCGCTTTTGCAATGCGAATGACCGATTTTACTTTTGAACTTCCGCTGGCAAGGGAACACTTCAACGAAAACTATATCGAGTCGCATAAATATCCCAACGCTTCATTTAAAGGAAAGATAACCAATAACGAAACGGTCAGTTACAGCGCTAATGGCATATATCCCGTCTTTGTTTCAGGGGAGATCACCATTCATGGGGTTACACAAGCGATTAACGAAAAAGCAATTCTGACTGTAGAAGGTGGGGATAAAATTTCAGGCTTTTCGACTTTCATGCTGAAACCAGAAAATTTTAAAATTAAGGTACCTAGACTTGTCCGCGATAAGGTTGCAGAAACGATCTCTGTCACCGTAAAAGTGGATTATAAACCCTATTCTGATGGAAAATGATGAGATTATAAGGCTGAAAAACGAGTTGCGTAAGAAAGTGAGGAAACTCAAGTCCGGCCCGAGCGAAGACGATAAATTGAGAAAATCTGACGAGATATTCGCCCTGGTAAAAGATACTGAAGCCTTCAAAAGGGCCGGAATCATATTTATGTACTGGTCCCTTCCCGATGAAGTGCAGACTCATGATGCCGTAAGAAGTTTTTCTATTACCAAAAAAGTGC
>CAZEWB010001017.1:0-1544 GCA_964515655.1 uncultured Bacteroidales bacterium | reverse complement strand
TACAAGAATAAGTACTCCGGTTCAATTATGAATACGGATCGTGCAGTTTGAAAGATCAGAAGGCGCGACGCTAAAAAATACACTGGAAAAAGGGTTTGGAAAAGTGCTCAATGTTTTTTCTGAAACCAAGTCTTTCATATCCACGGTTACACAATAAGAATTAATAATATAGGGCGCATTGTGAATTTCGCATGTATTAATCAAAGGTATGGCTGCCATGTTTGATGTAAATGTTCTTGATGCTACAGTTACGGCATCGTTATATGATCCGGTTGAAGTTGGAGAACCGGTCTGGCAGGAGTAACTGCCATTTGCATTTACTTTAATAACAAAAGCAAGAGTATCGCCTGTAGTATATGCAAAACATGCGGAAATGATACTTCCATACTGATCTGTAATAGTTTTCATTGCCTTGTCAGTATAGTACGGGGCTTCCTGACTATTGTATAGTGCAGACCATTGATATTGTCCGATGGCATCAAATTTAAGTAGTGCGGGAGTGTAATTACCCATCCATCCTCCTACAACAAATCCACCCTGACTGGTTTTATCAATTGAAGAAGCCCCGCAATCCCCGGAGTTCATAGGGTATGTTTTCATCCAGTTTAAATTCCCGGACGTATCAACATCAACAGCATAATGATAAGAATGATAAACAATGGGGTATTGTCCTTTTGAACCGACAAAAATCAAATCGTTATTATAGCCCCATATTAAATCGTTTGATGTAATATTTTTTGCCTTATAAAATAATTGCATATCGTATGTCTTTGCCCATACAAAATCTCCGGATGAATTAACTCTTAACAAAAAAGGAGCATATCCGCCTAATGAAAAACCGTTGGTCTTTCCTGAAATTATATAGCCGCCATTGGGCATTTCAACTGCATCTGTAGCGATTTCACTTCCTGTTGATCCAAGCGATTTCGACCACAAATAATCACCGGTTTCATCAAGCATTAAAAGATACACATCGGAAGATCCGGCGCCCATTGAGTATGTGTAGCCTGTTATCAGATAATTGTGATCGGAAGTCTCAAGTACATTATTTGCGACATCAACTCCCGGTCCTCCGAATGACCTTGCCCAAAGCAGATCTCCATTCGAAGATATCTTTAACACAAAGTAATTCGAACTGTCAGAAGTGTAGTTGCTGTAACTTTGAGTATATCCGGCAATTACAAAATTTCCGTCGGTTGTGGAAATAATATTGAATCCTTCTTCATTGTAGAAACCGCCAAAGGTTCTTGTCCACAAACTGTCACCGTTAATACCTAATTTTACAACCAGGACATCTTTCTGACCGGCGCCGAAGGAATTTGTAACACCGGTAATTATTACTCCGTCGGATGCATTTGCAATACCACTGAATTTTTCGAAACCAATTGCTTTGAAAACTTTCTGATATGTGGTCTGAGAGGTTGCTATAAACCCAAGCAGAACAAATGCTGAAATGGCAAAAAATCTTTTCATATTAGCAGGAGTATTAATAATACCATTACTTAATAAGTTTAAGTCCATAATGGGCATAAAAAAATGTACTC
>CAZEWB010001016.1:0-1550 GCA_964515655.1 uncultured Bacteroidales bacterium | reverse complement strand
TGTGTTGGGTGTGTTTGGTTTTGTGTTGGTGTGTTGGGTGTGTTTGGTTTTTTTTGTTTTTTATCTCGTTCTGAATATATCTTATACTTTCTCCCTTTTCGAGCCGTAAAAAAATCATAAGATATATTCAGAACGAGATAAAAAACAAAAAGAAAAATCTACCTGCTTATATCAAGCTTAAATTAAATAACCTTGTCGACATTGAAGTCATTCAACTGCTTTATAAAGCATCAAAAACCGGAGTTAAAGTAAAACTTCTGGTACGCGGTATGAATTCACTTATGCCCGACAAATACCCGAACATAGAGGCTTATGGCGTTGTTGACAGGCTTCTGGAACACAGCCGTTTTTTCATCTTTGCCAATGGTGGCAACGAAAAGGTTTTTCTCTCATCTGCTGACCTTATGACAAGGAATTTAGACAGGCGTGTGGAAGTGATCTGCCCCATTTATGATGAAAGGATTAAAAAGATCATCATAGAATTGTTCGAGATACATTATAAAGATAATGTAAAGGCACGTATCCTTGATGATTCTCTTTCGAACAGTCTTGTTCCCTGTAACGGCGAAAAGCCATTCAGGTCGCAGGAAGAGGTATATAAGTATCTCCTGCTGAATGCACAGAAATTTGCGAAGCAGTAAATGTATCGGTCATCCTGAAAATTATTTTTTCCCTATACTAAACCTCCACCCGCAATAATAATTTTCGGGATGTGCATCGGGTGGACAGCAAATACATTCGGTACGGATATCCGAATCGATCGTTTCTGCAAAGGATGAATATTCAATTAGTCCGCCTGATTTACAGGGGTAATCCTCCAGACCTTTTCTTTTGCGGGCTGACTGTACACGGCAGTCGTTCATTAAAAAGTCGAAACTCTCTGCAGTCTCATTTGTAAATGACTGCTTGTTGATAAAAGCATACAGCCGGAACTGCAGGGCTGCTTTCAATCCGTCAAGACCGGGATGTTCAGGTAAATCCAGAAAATACTTAATGGATATTGCTTCGAAAGGAGAAAAATTTGCCCATGCAGAATCATTACACCTTTTGGCTTCGGTCATTCCCCTTGTGCTCTCTATTGCCTGAAACCACACGCCATCGTTTGCAAGCCAGTTCACGGAAAGAGCTTCAATAAGGCCTGATTTTTTTTCTTCCGGCATGTTAACAAGGTCAACCGGTAATTTTAAACCGTCAACTTCGCCGCCGAAGAAATTTGCAAGTCGCTTCAGTTGTATCCCATAACTCTGCCTGTACGCCACCTTCATTATCTCGTATGCCTTTTCGCGTCCGTACTGATGAATCGCTTCGGCAAACCACATTGCATTGTGCATGGTGGTACGGTGAAACAGATCAAGTATGAATGCAGCCTTTTCGGCAGGTGTGAGATCGCTGATATTTTTTTTCATCTTCGTTGTTTTTCAGTGATAATACCACAAATATAAATAAAATGTAATTATAATGATGTAGCGAAAGAGGAGTTCTATTAAATCTGAAAGTTCAATAGCCCGTAGGGCTTGAACATTCATTAAAATATAGTCTTTCAATTTTCC
>CAZEWB010001015.1:0-1551 GCA_964515655.1 uncultured Bacteroidales bacterium | reverse complement strand
GACCGTGTTTTTACAATAGATTCTTTTCTTGAAAAGGTTACGGCGGAGCATCCTAAGCTGAAAGATTATAAGATTCTATCTGTCAAAAAAGAGCTATTCGGGAACTTGAATCTTGCGGACCCTTTCTTTGAAGCAATGAAACAGGATTATTCCGGCTTTGATGTTTGGTTCAATAGGAAGTCTGACGAAATAGCATACGTTTGCTTACAGGATAAGAAAATACTAGCGTTCCTCTACCTAAAGCCGGAGGATAGTTCCGAGAATTACAATGATATAGAACCTGTTTTCCCTAAGAAGAAAAGACTGAAAATTGGAACTCTGAAAGTAGATTATAACGGATTTCGACTCGGTGAAAGATTTTTAAAAATAGCTTTTGATAATGCTTTTAATATGAAAGTAGATGAGTTATATGTAACTATTTTTAAGAAACGTCCGGAGCAGAACAGATTAATTACCCTACTCGAAGATTACGGTTTTATCCATTGGGGTCAGAAAAAAAGCACTGGAGAGTTAGTCTATGTGAGAAACTTTTCACCGTTATTTAGTTTAAGTGATCCAAGGAAGACATTTCCCTATATATCATCGAATCGCAGTATTTTTTTGGTACCCATAAAACCCGATTATCATACGACGCTATTGCCAGATTCGATACTTAATAATGAGTCACCAGCAACCTTTGAAGATCATGAACCATTCAGAAACGCCATAAGCAAAATCTATATCACCCGTTCTCTGGAGAAAGATATTAAACGTGGTGATACTATAGTTTTCTATAGAACAGGCGGCTATTATGCGGGTGTTGTTACTACTCTTGGTGTAGTCGAAGATGCGAAGGCTGACATCAAAAGTGAAGATGAGTTTATACGGCTCTGTGGTAATCGCAGTGTATTTTCAAAGAAAGATTTGTCGGAGTGGTGGAATTATAATCCGCGACTAAGACCCTTTATAGTGAATTTTTTGTATGCATACTCATTTCCGACGCGTATAAATATGAAGACGCTTATAGAATTAAAAGTAATAGCAGATATACAATCAGCGCCGCGAGGTTTCGAAAAGATTGGTATTGATAAATTTAAAGCAATAGTTAAGGAGACAAAAACAGATGCGAGTATTATTATCAATTAAGCCTGAATTTGCTGACAAGATATTCACCGGAGAGAAAAAATATGAGTTCCGAAGAGCAATCTTTAAAAATCGTAATATTAAGAAGGTTGTTGTTTATGCCTCTGCACCCGTAAGTAAGGTTATAGGTGAGTTCGAGGTTGAAGATATTCTGACTGCAGATTTGCATGATTTGTGGAATCAAACGAAAGATGACGCTGGTATTACTAGAGAGTACTTCTTCGAGTATTTTGAAGGTCGGGAGTCGGGATATGCAATAAAAGTGAAAAAGATTATTCGCTACTCTACACCACATTGCATAGAAACCAGGTTTGGGGTTAAACCCCCTCAATCTTTCGTATACGTATGATTGCAAATTAGCCATTTCTCGTAGTAATGGGAGTTTTAGGGGGTCGGGTCTCAACAATCAACAAAGTTTAGTAAATAGGG
>CAZEWB010001014.1:0-1553 GCA_964515655.1 uncultured Bacteroidales bacterium | reverse complement strand
ATTAAAAAAAAGTTATTAACATCTTTGGACTAATATATAACAAGTAATGGTATAAGAATACAAAGTAGAAATTTAGTAGGCAGTTGACAGTAGGCAGTTGCCAATTGCCTACTGCCAATTGCCTACTGCAGACTAAACGAAGATACGGATCTACTTTTTAACGTACATCTGGTACAGCGGAAGCATACTGATGTTGTTGGAATGGTAGTTTACCAGTCTGGTTGAGAGTATATCCTGCCATTCCGGCAAAGCCTGTGACACCTGGGCTACAAATTCAGGATCCTTGGACTGGAATCTGTCTATATTTTTTTCGAGAAACCCTGCAAGGTCGCCGCCCGGAACATTCTGAATAAAATGTATTTCTCCTTTGTCAAGTAAATTGAACGATCTGTTTAAGGGGGAAGCAAGATAAACTGTAACAGAATCGGCGTAAGGATAAAAATTTCCCTGCATATCTTTCATGTAATAATAAGGGAAACGTTTAAGTGAAATGATATTATCTTTTTCGTTAACATTTGATATACAGAAGGGTCCGCAACCGACGGCATTCCTGTACCCGTATTTTTTAAAGCCTTCTTCGGGAATTACAGAAGCAACAGGGCCGGCGAGATTGTACAGGAATATACCACTGGATTTAATGAGTTTGATAACCAGAGTACTGTCATTTTCGGCAATGACCCCTGAAATTATATTGCCTGATTTTGTTATGCCACCCTTTAAGTAGTAATCCTGGGCACCTTCAACAATATCAACAAATGTCGAGAAATTCTTATTATTTTCGTCTGGGGTTGAAAGAAGGGAAAAGGAGTAAACAAAATCCTGCGCTTTTACCTTCCGCCCGTTTCCTTTTTCAAAACACTCATCGTCATGGAAATAGACATCGTTTCGGAGTGTAAAGCGGTACTCAAGGCCATTTCCTGATACTTTCCAGCTTCTAGCAATACAAGGCCGTACTTCCATCGTAACAGCATCAAACATTACAAGGCCGTCATAAATCTGTTCAATTATCCGCGAGGAAGTCGTTTCGGTTATGCTGTGAGGGAAAAAAGTACTTACAATACCTTTTTCGGTAAATGACAGATGACCTCCAAAGGCGTTAGCATTTGCCTCGCGCTCCGGTTCCGTTTCGCATCCAGTTAAATATAAAATAGTTACAGCAATTGCCAGATATCTCATCATCGGTTTCAATTATACAAAAATAGTAAAAAATTCTTATTAATGAAGAAAAAATAAATATTAAGTATTGTATTTAAAAAAAATGTATCTTTGATTTTTCAAAAAAAATGTCATATATTCGTAAATTCATAAAAAGTGCCCGAATGAAAAAACTGATTATATCCATTTTTGCGGTTTTACTGGTTTTTCCTGCGTTTTCGAGCGAAATAATGCTGGATGGGATATTTCAGGGAAAAAACCTGTATGTTATGAATCCTTTTGCTTCATCCGGTGTTGGCTTTTGTGTTTTCGAGGTGACTGTTAACGGGAAAATGTCTACCGACGAAATTAATTCCAGCGCATTTGAAATAGATCTTTCTGTCTTCCAATTCGCTGTA
>CAZEWB010001013.1:1072-1560 GCA_964515655.1 uncultured Bacteroidales bacterium | reverse complement strand
AAGATATTTTTGAAACATTCCGGCAGGCAACCAGCGGCACTTCAAGGTTGTATGGTGGAACCGGATTAGGACTTGCCATTGTTAAACAATTAGTAGTACCGCAGGGTGGAACAATCAGTGTAAAAAGCAAAATTGATGAGGGCTCTATTTTTAGTTTTATATTAAGTTTTCAAAAAACAAAAGCTGAAGCTGAATTAAAATCAGAAATAGTGGAATCGGATACAGATATTAAGAACATAAAAGTATTGGTAGCTGAAGACATTGCGCTTAATCAATTACTGATGAAAACATTATTGGATGATTTCGGTTTTGAACGCGATATTGCCGCCAACGGAAAAATAGCCATCGAAAAGCTACAAACTAAATCTTATGATATTGTTTTGATGGACTTGCAGATGCCGGAAATGAACGGGTTTGAAGCTACGAAATACATTCGCAACGAAATGAATTCTAATATCCCAATCATCGCTTTAACTGCTGATGTAACC
>CAZEWB010001013.1:0-1062 GCA_964515655.1 uncultured Bacteroidales bacterium | reverse complement strand
TGTGTTGGGTGTGTTTGGGTTGGTTTGGCAAAATGCACAGCTGTTGGCATGAATGATTACATCGCAAAGCCTGTTGATGAAAGATTATTGTACAGTAAAATAGTTGGGTTAGTAAAGAAACCCGCACTTATAAAATATAATGAAGATAATGGGAATAGAAACAGTCAAAGTGAAAAGTTAAAATGCATTGACCTGGATTATTTAAACCACCGCACAAAATCTGATCCGAAACTGATGATGGAAATGATTTCACTTTATCTGGAACAAACACCCACCTTAATCAGCGCAATGAAACAAAGCTTGCAGGATAAAGATTGGGATTCATTGCACGCGACATTACATAAAATGATCCCCTCGTTTTCAATAATGGGTATTAGTCAGGATTTTGAAAACATGGCAAAAAAAGTTCAGGAATATGCAAGCACACAGCAACAGACAGATGGAATACCTGATCTGGTTTTACAGATTGAAAACGTTTGTGCACAGGCATGTATAGAGTTAAAAGAAGAGTTTAATATGATAAAAAACACTAAACATGAATAATGAAAATAAAATAATACTTTTTCTGGTAGATGACGATGCAGTGTATTTAAAGTCATTAGAAATTGAATTCCTCCGGCATGCTGATTTTACCATTGAAACTTATGCAACAGGTGAACTTTGCCTGGAGAATTTATCTCACAACCCCGATGTGATCATTTTAGATTATCTTCTTAACGGTATTGATAAAAACGCGATGAATGGAATAAAAACATTGGATAAAATAAAAACTTTCAATCCGGATATTCCTGTTGTAATGCTATCCGGCCAGGATAAAATTGAAGTGGCGATAGACTGTATGCATCACCGGGCTTTTGATTATGTGGTGAAAAGCGAAACCGCCTTCATCCGCTTACAAAAAATCATCACTACCATATTCCATTACAAAAAAATGGAAAAAGAACTGAACTGGTATATGGAGAGAATGTAATCCCTTGTTTCCCGCTTCTAATCTCCTTTCGAACTTGTCTGACATGGTGTGAATCATATAACTTATTTGCAAAGTTATGTAACACTTTCCTG
>CAZEWB010001012.1:0-1561 GCA_964515655.1 uncultured Bacteroidales bacterium | reverse complement strand
TGTGTTGGGTGTGTTTGGTTTGGGTTTTTACAAGCCTCTCTTTAATAGAATAAAATTATTTTCAAAAGAGGGGCTTGTCAAAACCTATTATGTCGGAGGCGCTGCACAGGATAACATGGGCACTTACATGCTTCTGGAAGGCGATAAGGATCCTTTTATTACTTATATTCCCAGCCTCAGGGGCTTTCTTTGCACAAGATACAGCACAACAGAAAGCGACTGGATGGACCATACAATATTTAACTACAGGGCGGATAAATTAAGATCCGTAACCGTTATCTTTCCTGAAAAACCTGAATTGTCATATAAACTTCAATAAACGACATTGACAAAAGGGAATTTGAATTGGTATCAATGCCAGAAAACCAGACTGTCTTGAATATTGATACTGCAAAAATCATAAAGTTTATAACCTCGTTTGAGAATGTATGCTATGAAGCCCTCGCCGCTGATGTAAAAAACAGGGATTCTGTGATAAATTCCACCCCTTTTCACATAATCACTGTTACGGACATCAATGGTAAAAGCACTACGATTAAAACCTTTCATATTAAGGCCGTTGAAGGTTCAAGAGACTACGAAGGCAACCCTTTGATATATAATCTGGACAGATTATATGCTCTGGTCAACGAAGGCAGGGACTTAGTCCTTATACAATTCTTTGCCTTTGATAATATACTGAGGCCTGTTACTTACTTTCAGAAATTAAATGCTAAAAAATAATACCCCGAAAAGTTATATTTTTTAATACAATTAATTATATTTGTAAAAAAAATAGAAATATATGAAATTTATAGTATCAAACCCTTTATTATTAAAAATTTGCAGGCAATAAGTGGTGTTTTAAGTACAAATAACACTCTTCCTATCCTTGATAATTTTTTATTCGACCTGAAAAAAGATTCATTGCTCGTTTCCGCTTCTGACCTGGAAACAACCATGACTGTGGAAATACCTGTTACAAAAGCCGAAAAAACAGGAAGCATTGCCATACCCGCAAAAATCTTATTAAATACACTGAAAACATTTTCAGATATTCCTTTGACTTTCAGCGTTAACACTGAAACATGCGGCATAGAATTGTCCGCAGGTGAAGGTAAATATAAAATGACAGGATCAAAAGCAGATGAATTCCCTAAAATACCCACACTTGATAATACTGCTTCCGTTGAACTGAATTCCCCGATGCTGGCAACTGCCATAAATAAAACTGTCTTTGCCACAGGCAATGACGACCTGCGCCCGGTTATGTCAGGAGTATTCTGCACTCTGAGTTCCGATAATGTTACATTCGTTGCCACAGACGCACATAAACTCGTATGCTATAAAAGAAATGATGCGAAATCAAAAAATGCCGCTTCATTCATCCTTCCTAAAAAGCCATTGAATCAACTGAAATCAATATTATCACATGAAGATAAGATGGTTAAAATAGAATATAATAACACATATGCTTCATTCGCTTTTGATAATATTAACCTGATATGACGGTTAATTGACGGGAAATATACGAATTATGAAGCTGTCATCCCCAAAACAACCCCCAAACACACCCAACACA
>CAZEWB010001011.1:0-1575 GCA_964515655.1 uncultured Bacteroidales bacterium | reverse complement strand
CACGAATTTGCACGGAGAAAGTTTATAAATTCGAAATACGAAGAGAATTAGTTGGCTTACGGCTGAAGTTGGGGAAGGTATATGGTATAGAGGTATAAGGATTCCGGGCGCACAACCAGCGCGCGGGCTTGTGCGCCAGACGAACATATACCCTATACCTTTATACCTTGTACAGGATTTAGATAGAAGGCACGGATTATTAAAATAATTCTTTAGTGGGATTTAGTGGCAGAGAAAGTATTTTCGCTAAGAATTTTTCTGCACTATCCTGAAGGTACAGGGCGGTAATTAAGCGTGTACAGATTATTATACATTTTTGAATAATTTGTACTATCGGGAATTGAATCATTATTAATTTGCCTTACACCGCTTTCCTTCCTGAATTCAGTTAATATTGTTGCTATTAAAATTAATATAAGTATAAAAATACTGATCCTCATAGACGATCCCTTGTATTTAAGAGACATCATTAAATTATCGTTGGTTGCACGAAATACTCTTTATTATCAGAGAATTACACCAAAAGAGATTTTCCGGCAATGCATATTCCGATCGTTTATATAAAATGATGAAACATAATGCCGGAAAATTGATCCCGTCTCCGTTTTGTCAAAAAACAACCTGTAAAACAAAGACTTTGCATGATAAAGGATTTTTTTCGTTTTTATGATAAATGCGGAGCATGTAAATACCTTCTGCAAAATCCCTTATATCAATACCTTTTTCATTGAACTTTTCAGTACATTTATATACGACCCTGCCCTGAAGGTCAACGATCTCCACTTCTGAAGTTTCCTCAGATGAGAATACGTTAAGAATATCGTTGCAGGGATTGGGATAAACAGAAATGTTGTTTTCGAAGATCACAGCTTCATCGCCGGTTGTGCCAATTCCCGTGACCACAATATCGTCTATTTTTGAAATGCCTGCTACTGCGACAGTTCCACCACTTGCATTAACATTGTCTGTCATCATCCACCTTACATAGATAGAAGTAGTTCCTGGATTGTTGAGGTTTACAGACAAGGGCAGGGAATCTATAACGCCTGTTGTCCAGTTATTGCCGACCGTAATAGTTCCGCCGGGAACATCTTCGTATGTACCTCCTTCCAGTTTGCACTGCACTTTCCAGTTTTTAGGCCCGGGATTAGCGCCTCCGGAGCGTTGTTTTGAATAAAGTACAAAGTCATGGTAGCCGTCAGCTTTGAATTCAACCGACCAGAATTTGTTGTTTGCGCCCTCGTCCCATTCTGACGCTGTTGCCGCATAACCGGTAGCACCGTTGGTATAGGTCAACATCCTGACCGTTCCGCTGCTGTCTTCTGCAAGGATGCCATAGGCCAGATTTACGGAAAGGCCGAGATCAGCGTTGAATACCGTATCTAATGTGTCAGCGAAACTGAAACCGATTATAGTATCAAACTGAGCACTTACGTTGAATATCATCACTCCTGAAAATGCAAGAACAAAAAGTAACCGTTTTCTCATATTCTTTATAGCTTGATTCTGCGAATTGCAAATATATTCATATCGAAGAAATAAAAAAATGAATTTTGTCATATTGCTTTTTCATTG
>CAZEWB010001010.1:0-1575 GCA_964515655.1 uncultured Bacteroidales bacterium | reverse complement strand
TTATAGCAACTGGTTTGGTCTAAAGTCTATGGTTATAAGTTAACCCCAAAGACTTAAAACATAAAACCAAACATACTGCCATAACCCAAAGACCTATAACATTGATTTCTTTGGTATAATAATACGTCCGTTTATTATTAACATAACATTAGTATAAATTTTAAGGATTACTGTTGAGAAATCAGTTTGCCTGATTGAATGGTTTTGTTATTATCAATCACTTTATATAAATAAGTTCCGGAAGAAAAATTACTCGTTTCAAAAGTGGTTAATGGTTTGGTAATGGTTGTATTCACCACCTCTATTCCCATAGCATTGTATATTCTAAATTCGCAATTATTAGTCTGCGATGCATCATTCATCATGATGGTTATAGACGTACTGAAAGGATTCGGATAAATGTTAACGTAATCCGTCAGCTGGCTTACAAAATCAATCGCTACTATATTTGAGTAAGTGAACTTCCCGTCAAAATCTGTTTGCTTAAGGCGGTAATAAGAAGTGCCGTTATAAGGGTTGTAATCAATTGCTGAATAATGAAGCACCGTATTGCTGTTTGCCGCACCGTGAATCCGCAGTACTTCTTCAAAAGAAATAGCATCCTTTGAGCGCTGAACGGTAAAGTAATTGTTGTTGGTTTCGCTTGCGGTTGACCAATAGAATTCAACATCCACGTCTGCTTGACGTATAGTGAAACTCAATAATTCAATAGGTAATGGTGTCGTTCCTAAAACAACTGTATTATTATGCAAGGTAATAGCTCCAGCAATTGAAAGGCCTCTGCCAAAAAGAGACGAGCTTTCCAATAAATTAATAGCACCATTAGCAATTATAGTCCCTCTGAAAACAGAACCATCTCCTAACTCTAATGCTCCATTTATTTGCCAATATACATTACACAAGGAGGCTGAATTAATCAAAATAACGTTTGAGAATGCACTTATTAATAAAGCGCCATCTATTTGGAAAATAAATAAAGCATCAGAATTACCTTGCCCATCTAAAGTTAAATTTCCATTTAATGTTGAAGCAGCTTCCATGCAGTAAACTTTTGGGGTAAGAACTTGTCCGCTTCCCAATGTAGTTTCTATAACAGAATCACAAGTAATTGCGTTCAAATAACTATATACAGAATTCACATCTATTGCAGCTTGTAATGAAATAGCATCTTCCACGTAAATTTGTCCATCTACTGTTCCCGGAATTGGAAATCCCGTGAATGCACCTGCATTAGTGCCAATATCGCCTGTTACGGATGTTACTCCATCATTGTCAAACGCTCCATCTGCGGTAAATAAAGCAAAACCGGAAGTTGTGCCTAAGTCAGGCGCCTGTCCGAAATTTACTTTTGGGAAAGAGATTAAAGTAAAGGCTGTTATAATAAGTAGTAATTTATTTTTCATTTTAATTAAAATTGTTTACTGCTAATTGTTTATTGTTCATTGATAATTGTTTTTCAACAAAGTACATATCTATCATTCCTTTATTTTTGGCTTCTATTTTGCCCCTGTGAGTACATACAAATTGTTCTTTCACCAACTCATAAGTTGCTTCTGAAATATTCACTTTTCCGGC
>CAZEWB010001009.1:0-1577 GCA_964515655.1 uncultured Bacteroidales bacterium | reverse complement strand
TGTGTTGGGTGTGTTTGGGTTTTTTGGTTTATCATTATTTCATACACCGCAATATATTTTACTTCAACGGCAGGTAAGGTATAAACACATGCGCCGTGAAGCAAGCCGGATAAATACGAACATAATGATAAATCAAAAGTCAGGTGAAACATCTGAAGTACTTTATCAGAAGAATTAAGTTCAATGCCTTCGTTGAAAAAATTTGCTAAAAATGATCCGATGTTAAAGTACGAAATAGGTACGCCCTTAGGTATACCGGTGCTTCCTGAAGTAAAAAGAATGTATGCAGTGCTGTTAATGTTAACCGGTTTGGATATTAATTCAATGTTCTCGTTGATGATTTCGTAAGAGTAAATAACAGGGCAGGCGGGGTTAAAAGGAACCGGTTCAACAGAGCAAAGGACATCTGTTTTGGAAGCATCTAAAGTAAAAAGATTACGTTCGTGAGGATTGTCAGGATGTACGGGCATAAATGTTTTACCTGTAATAAAAATAGCTATAATTGCAGCATAAGTTTCGATGTGATTTGTTGTATAAACTGAAATTACATTGTATTTGTTCTTCCTGAAGATGTGAATGTATCTTCCGCATATTTCAGAGAAATCTTTATAAGAGTAATATTTATCATTAATACAGAATGCATTCTCATTTCCATTGTTGCTGATTTTCTGCAACAGCGTTTCTGAAATATTGATATAATGGGATTGCATTTCTATTGTTTAAATTCAAAATCAAATTTTACAACAAATTCCTCATAAATACGAAGAATCTGATGAAGTTCTTCAATTCTGTCAACGGATACCATATCAACCACTGACTTGAAGTCGCCATTCCGGACATTGTTTTCAATATCGCAGAGGTGTTGTGTAAAATATAACTTTTTAATTTCATTATTGGTTTTATAATGGTATAGAAAATTATCTATAAATCCGTTTAGTTCAATAAAATCGGGAACTTTGATATCGAAAACATTCTGACATAAACTATTATATAAATTTGTAACAGAGTCAGTTGGATTATTGAGTAAATCGTTATATTTTACAAGTGTAAAAGGCGCTTTGGAAAGAATCTGAGCATATTTAAGAGTGTAAAACTCCCATAAGACCAGGCCAAGGTACAAAGGCATATTATTCCTGTTATGAAGAGATAAAGCAATTTCCAGGGGGTCTCTTGATACAAATACGAAATGAAAATTATCAGCATACTCTTTCCATAAAGGGAATGTGAGAACGAGTCGCGGGTCCTTTATAACCCAGGGGTATGTATTATCGAATGTTTCAATGATTTTTTTAAACTCTTCCAAAAAGTCTTTTTTGACTTCAGTTGAAGCTCTGTATATATCAATTGTAGAAACTTTCCACCATGAGCACTGTATTGAATATAGCAGTTTATCGTTAAGGTTAACCATGTCAAGGTTTTCCCAGTATCCTTTAAGGTTGTATTGATCTGCTTTAATGAGTTTTTCCTCACTTCCAAGGGTGCAGCCCATCATGTTTATTATTTTTGTAATAAGTGAAGTACCTGAACGGTGCATTCCCATTACAATGACACCTTTTTTCATTTAACGTACTTTTTCA
>CAZEWB010001008.1:0-1580 GCA_964515655.1 uncultured Bacteroidales bacterium | reverse complement strand
AATGCCTTCACTTCGTAATTGTTTACTTTTTTCATAATTTTGTTTTTAAATTTGAGATAAAATTACATCACTGAAAGGCAGCGTTTTGTGGAGAAATGGTGAAACAGTCTTTTCACTTGGTAAAACTGTTAGCGTGATTGCTAAAAATTTCTTTACTTTGATTAAAATTTCCTTCTCATGCTTAAATGCATTTTCATTATTCTTGTTTTTTCACTGTTTTGTGTGATGAATGCTCACACACAGAACATCTCGATAAACAAAACAGAGAAGGCGAACGAAAGTAAAAGTTCGTTGAACACATCGGCAGACGAGCTTATACAGTCGCTCAGCGATGGAAAAACCCCTGAAGAAATATCGGCCGGGTACTACAATCTTTCGGTTGAATTATACGATAACGGAGAATTTGCAAAGGCCGAATTCTACATTAACAAGGCTATCCTGGTAGAAAAGGATTTAAAGAAAAGCAAAAAGATAGCCGATTATTACAGACAGCTCGGAAGGATACAGGAAGCGCTGAAAAATACTACAGAGGCAGCATCTAGCTATGATAAGGCAGCGGAATTGTCTGAAAATTCCCTGTCAGTAAATATAAATAAGAACGATGCCAGCCGTCTTAAAAACCGTTCAACACCCGAAGTAGAACTGGGTTATCTTAAAACAAATGCAGGCATACTCGACCAGACCAACAACAAACAGGAAATAATTCAGAATTATTATCAGCAGGCTGATGTAAACGTTTCACTGAATCAGAACGAAAAGGCAATAGAGAATCTCAATCTGGCTCTTGTCAATTCCGACACTACTAGTGTACAATCAATTGAAATAAAGAGCGACATTGCAAACCTCTGGGCCGAAAACAAGGATTACAACAAAGCCATCGAGATACAGAATGAAGTTGTTGAACAGTCGCTGGTAAATGCAGATGTGGAAACACAGGTGCAGCAGTTAAGGAATTTATCGAGCCTGTATTTTGCAAGAGAGAGCACTGATGAGGGGCTTGAGATCCTTATGAAAGCATATCAGCTTTCCCTTGAAAAAGGAAACCTGAAAGAAGCAAAGTCGAGTCTTGAATTGCTGGTGGACTATTACGAAAAGAATAAGGAGAACAAAGAAGTTGTTGAACTCTACAGGGATTTCGTATCAAATCTTGAATCTCTGATCTCGAGGGACAACAGCCTTTTCGACAAAAAACTTTTTCATATAAATGAAGAAAAGATATCGCAGCTGGAAAAAGAAAAGGTTTTGAAGGACGAACTTATAAGCAAAAAAAGCCTGTTCAATTATGTGCTGATAGGCTCTGTGCTGCTTCTGATAGTTCTGCTTGCCCTTATAATAAAAGCTTGGTATTCCATCAGGAAAAGGAACAAGCGTATAGCGCTGCAGTCGCTGCGACGCGAAATGAACCCGCATTTTATATATAACAGTCTCAACAGCGTCAACCAGTTCATTGCAAAGAACAATGAACTCGAGGCCAATAAATACCTTATTTCATACTCCAACCTGATGAGGAACATAATGGAAAATTCCAATAAGGATTATGTGACACTTAATGTTGAACTTGAACAGCTGAACAAATACCT
>CAZEWB010001007.1:0-1580 GCA_964515655.1 uncultured Bacteroidales bacterium | reverse complement strand
TATCGTTCAATCGTGTAAAGTGATTTAAAATATTAATTTTTTTCATAAAAGCCATAGGTTTATGTTTAATTTTGCATCATAAACTTTTTAAAATGTTTCAGCAATGAATGTAGAGAAAATATTAAACGACCTCGAAAAGAAACACCCCGAAGAAGTGGAGTATTTACAGGCAGTACGCGAAGTACTGGAATCGATTGAAGATGTTTACAATCAGAACCCGCAATTTGAATCGGCTGCAATTATTGAAAGAATTGTAGAACCCGACAGAATTTTAACTTTCAAAGTTCCCTGGACGGATGATAAAGGAAATGTCCGTGTTAATCTGGGTTATCGCATCCAGTTCAACAATGCCATAGGCCCTTACAAAGGTGGCCTTCGTTTCCACCCTTCGGTAAACCTTAGTATCCTTAAATTCTTAGGTTTCGAACAGATATTCAAAAACTCGCTTACCACATTACCTATGGGTGGTGCAAAGGGAGGTTCCGATTTCGATCCCAAAGGAAAATCAAATGCCGAAGTACAGCGTTTCTGTCAGGGTTTTATGCTCGAACTTAATAATATCATTGGTCCCGAAACTGACGTTCCCGCCGGTGACATTGGCGTAGGTGGCCGTGAGATAGGATTCTTATACGGAATGTACCGGAAACTTACCCACGAAAACACAGGTGTATTAACAGGTAAAGGTATCAACTGGGGTGGCTCGCTTGTCCGTCCCGAAGCTACCGGTTTCGGTTGCGTATATTTTGCCAACGAAATGCTAAAGACAAAAGGAATGGATTTCAAAGGCAAGAGGGTTGCAATAAGCGGTTTCGGCAACGTAGCATGGGGCGCTGCACTTAAAGTCAACGAACTCGGCGGTAAGGTTGTCACTATTTCCGGCCCCGACGGTTACATTTATGATGAAAAGGGCATCAGCGGAGAAAAGATAGATTATATGCTCGAACTAAGAGCTTCCAATAATGATGTTGTAAAGCCTTATTCATTTCAGTTCAATGTTCCTTTCTTCGAAGGCAAACACCCGTGGGAAGTTAAATGTGATGTCGCTTTACCATGCGCAACACAGAACGAACTCAACCTCGAAGATGCAAAGAAACTTGTTGCCAATGGCTGCGTCTGTATCACCGAAGGCGCCAATATGCCATGCACTCCCGAAGCAGTAGAGGTCTTCCACAAGAACAAGATACTCTTCTCACCCGGAAAAGCCTCGAACGCCGGCGGTGTGGCAACATCAGGACTGGAAATGTCGCAAAACTCGATGAAACTTTCATGGTCGGCTCAGGAAGTCGATGGCCGCCTCCTTGAGATCATGCAGAACATCCATAGCCAGTGCGTCAAATACGGCAAAAACCAGGACGGTTATGTTGACTATGTGAAAGGCGCTAACGTGGCAGGATTCCTTAAAGTTGCAAACGCAATGCTCGATCAGGGGATATATTAGAATATTTTTGGTTCTTTGTCAAAATGAATGGGTAATAAAATTGTGATCGTTTTAATGAACAATGTCAAATGCTCAATTTTCAATGAACAATATCAATGACACACAATTTTAGCAAGCGAAGCGCAGCTATAATTGATGTGGA
>CAZEWB010001006.1:388-1582 GCA_964515655.1 uncultured Bacteroidales bacterium | reverse complement strand
GTTGGGTGTGTTTGGGGGGTGTTGTTATTGTATATGTGAGTACCGTTAATACTCCAAACAGAGTTAAGCGTATTTCCACTGTAACTAAGGCCAGTTCCTGCGGTAATAAGAGATGTAGTATTTTCCCATCTTACATAGGTATTCGGGCTTGTACCTCTGACGCGCAGCACCTGTCCGTCAACGCCATGGCTTCCAGAATAATCGTATATATGACCATAATACATATCAATATATGCGGCATTATCGCTGCGAAGACCAAGAACATTTGCTCCTGTTATACTCTGGTTATTCATATTTATGTTATATGAACCGGCATTATTACCGTTTGCAAGGGTCTGGGCAAGTGTCTGCGTATTGCTGAACTGCGTACCTGTTAATGCAAGTCCTGTACCTGCAGAATATGTAGTATTATTATCAGCACTGCTGATTGTAAAATTTGGGTACGTTCCGGTTACAGATGTTGCACCGCTGCCTGTCAGCACAACTGTCTGATCGGGAAAAGTGTTTGTTATTGTTGTTCCGGTTATATTTATCCCGGTACCGGCTGTATAGGTTGTATTTGTGCTGTTTATAGTGAAATTCGGATATGTGCCACTTACTGATGTTGCTCCGCTGCCGGTGAGAGCTATCGTCTGGTCGGGCGCAGTATTCGAAATACTGTTTCCTGTAATATTAATTCCGGCGCCTGCTGTATAGGAACTGACAGGTAAAGTAACAGTATTCCCGTCAGATATTGTCAGGATGTTTCCTGCAATACTCAGGTCCTGCAACTCGTTAGTGGGATCGGCATCTGCATCATTCACAAGATCGGTAAATACTGCCGTAACATCGCCAAGTCCGTTGGAACGGATCAATGTTAAAGTCTTGGTTGCAGTCCCGGTGAATGATGCGCCGGTAACAACGCCATCAGTGGTACCCGCTGCGCCAAGCTGGTCATCCGATGGTTCCCATATCTGAGAAAGATTGTTCCATTTAAGAACCTGCCCGTTTGCCGGAATATTTGCAGAAATATCCATTCCCTGGATTTTTTCCACAATATTGGACTCTATTTGTCCTGTAACATCTCCGGCTAATACCGGTTTATTGGTCAGATCGTTATAATTTCCACTGAAAGTGTTTCCTGCATTTTTAGCATATAATGCAGGAAACACTTTCAGTGGAAATTAAAACAAACAACCAAACACACCCAACACA
>CAZEWB010001006.1:0-378 GCA_964515655.1 uncultured Bacteroidales bacterium | reverse complement strand
ACGCTCAGCAACTGGACTGTTCCCATATCGGTGTAAGTGGTACCTCCGGCAGGATCAATTGATACATTAAGAAAATACGGGCCATTCGCCCAGTTAATAGTTGTAAAATTTCCTGACTGAACGTTTCCGCTTCCAACATTTATATTTACCAACCCGAACCCGTTTGTAGCCTGCGAAAATATTTCCTGATATACAGAAGTACCGGGAAGTAGTCCCTGTATGACTGTGATCTGTATGCCAACCGGCTGGTAAGCCAGAATATTGCCAGAGCCGTCACGCACTACTGCCTGGTACTGGAAAAGGTCTGGCGACTGTGCAGATGCATTTAAAACTGAAACTAATGCAAATAGGATAAGAGTTATTTTTTTCATAATACTA
>CAZEWB010001005.1:0-1589 GCA_964515655.1 uncultured Bacteroidales bacterium | reverse complement strand
TGGTTGGGTGTGTTTGGGTTTTTGTGTCCTCCAGACTCTTCTTGGCGTCTTTCTGGTCGGGGTATGAAAATAATGGATAGTCGGATACTACTTGTGCAAATATATTGCTGTATGTAATAATTGCAATGAAAGTTATAAATATCTTCATAATCAAAGCATTATATTGTTAAGCAAATGTAGAAAAAAAACGGCAGATTACAAATCCAAAATAAAAAAAGGCCTCAACTTGAAGCCTTTACTTGTTGTCCTGCTAGGAATCGAACCCAGAACTTCAGAACCAGAATCTGACGTGTTGCCAATTACACCACGGGACAATGAATACGCAAAAGTAGTAAACATTTGTCTTAATGAAAAAAAAATGAGCATTTTTTTAAAAAAATACATAATGCCAATGTATACAGCGACTTTTGTAATCTGACTCTGAAACATTTTTTTTCTTTCTCTATTTGTCATCCTGAGCGCAGCGAAGGATCTATAGGTATATCCTTTAGATTCTTCATTTCATTCAGAATGACAATGAAGAGAGAGCGGCCCGCCATTCGTTGATTTCTATCATTATTGACATTTGAGATAAAAATAACTACATTTATAAAATGAAAATACACAGCAACATTTTGATCATAAGTGGCGATGGCCGAAAATGCGGCAAGACCACACTTGCCTGCAGGCTAATCTCTGTGTTTGCCGGGCAGGGAGTGATAGCAATTAAAATATGTCCTCACATTCACGAAGTAAAAGATATGGAGGTTATTCATGAAGTTCCGGGTTCGTATGGCATTTACAGGGAAACATCAGTTGATACGGGGAAAGACAGTTCCCTTATGCTCGAAGCAGGCGCTACTCTTGTCCTGTATGTGCAGTGCGAAGGTCCGGCAATTATAGATGTATGGGAGCAAATAAAAGAACTTGTTCCAGATGACAGACCCGTCATCTGCGAATCAGGCGGGCTGGCAGGAATTATCAAACCGGGGTTGTTAGTTGTGATGAGAGGTTCTGAGCAAAGAAAACATGTAAGTGAAAATTATGACGTAAGCCTGACTTTGACTGAAATTGAGCAGGCCGTCAGTAAATTCGCTTTTAGTAAGGGGAAATGGCAATACAAACGTTAGGAAGTGGTCTTGGTTAAATGTCATGGCAGCGGGTTTGGTCAAGGGTCTTGGTCAGTGTGGGATAGCTTACGCTTGAATCATGGGAAGGTATAAAGGTATAAGGTACAGAGGAAACCTGGCGCGCATAACCAGCGCGCTGGCATGTGCGCCTGACGAACCTTATACCTGTATACCTTTTCTCTTTATTGTTTACCAAAGACCACGGCCAGGATCCAGTCCCGCCGCCAAGACCAAAGACAATGACATTGGAATTGATTTCTTTGGCAATATGCAAAAGCCTGTGTAATTTTGCGGCATGAAATTTCCAGAGCAATAATTTGCATACCCACAGGAATGATTAAATAAAGAGAAATGGCAATGTTAAAGGATAAACAACTAAAGATATTCCACTTATGCTTTCAAAACTGCTGTTGGATGTGACATGCTGTATTTTGCCACAGATTACACAGATTACACAGAAAATAATCTGTGAAAATCTGC
>CAZEWB010001004.1:0-1598 GCA_964515655.1 uncultured Bacteroidales bacterium | reverse complement strand
GGATCGAGGCTTTCGAAGTTTTTTAAATCCAGGAGTTTACTTGTGTAAATGACTGATTTTAAAAACGAGAGTAACGAAGATACCGGACATTATGGACAAACTCTAATTCCCAGCACAGTAACGTCGTCTATCTGCTTGATATCTCCTTTCCATTCTTCGAATGTCTTTTCAAGGATCTCTTTCTGGACGGCCATGGGCTGATTGCATTTTGTTAAAAGAAGTTCCCTGAAGCGTTTAACCATGAACTTTTTACCTTTTTCCCCGCCGAACTGATCTTGGAATCCGTCGCTCGAAAGATACAGGCAGTCGCCTTTATGCAGTTGTATTTCATGATTGGTGAATGGTTTCATGCTTACATGTATGGCAACGGGCTGGGAGTCGGCCTTTAGTTCAATTAGTTTCTGGTTGCTGGTTACTGGTTTCTGGTTGAGCTTACCAGTAACCAGTGACGAGCAACCAGTAACTATATAAAGTGGGTTGTTTGCCCCCGCATATTGTAGCATTAGTGTTTCAGTGTTAAGTGCGCAGAACACAATGTCCATTCCGTCCTTTTGCTCGCCCATAATACCCCGCTGCTTAAGTGCGTCGATAACTGAATTGCGAAGGTGGTCCAGTACCTCGCCGGCCTTTGTAACCTCTTTCTTGCGTACTATTTCATTAAGGAAAGAAATGCCCAGCATACTCATAAAAGCCCCCGGAACTCCGTGTCCCGTGCAGTCCGCAACTGTAATGATCAGCCATTCGTTTATTTTTGTTGCCCAGTAAAAGTCACCGCTGACGATGTCCTTGGGTTTGAAAAGCACGAAGAAGTCTGCAGTTGGCAGTCCACAGTCTGCAATTTGCGAGTCCAATTGCTGACTGCCAATTGCCGGCTGCCGACTGAAAAGGAGATTCCCCAGGTCAGGCAGCATGGCCTGTTGTATCTGCTGTGCATATGTAATACTGTCGGTAATCTCCTTTTTCTGGCCTTCTATACGTTCTTTTTGATTTGTAACGAGGTCGCGCTGCGCGGAAATCTCATCACGCTGAGCTCTGATCTCTTCGTTCTGCTGATTGAGAATAAGGTTCTTTTCATCTACAAGCACTTTCTGTTCTTCGATAATTCGTTTTTGCCTGCGTGTAATTCTTAAGCGTTGAATAACAAATATTGTAAAAACGACAACTAAAACAAGTCCGGCAATAATGAATATTATAACGATCTTTTGTCTTTCCCCTTTTTCCTTTTCCCTGAGGATCTCTGAGTTCTGCAATGCTTTTTCCTTATTCAGCTTTTCTATCTGCAGCTGTTTCTTTTCGGCCTCGAATTTTTTCTCTGCGTCCGTTAGGGCTTTGGTTTTATCCTGGCTGAAAATGCTGTCGTTGATCTCGATAAAAATTTCTGCAAATTCAAGGGCATTTTTAAGATCACCGTTCTTTTTATAAGAGGACATAAGTATTTGCGAAATGGTCCTTTTAAGCGGAAGAGCTCCTATCGTATCAGCCAGGTCATATCCCATCTTCCCGTAAAGAATTGACCGGGAAAGATCAGATCTTTTTTCGCCTTCGTTCTTTGCCTGATCGGCTGATATATTATAAAGGTAGGCAAGATTCCCATATGT
>CAZEWB010001003.1:0-1599 GCA_964515655.1 uncultured Bacteroidales bacterium | reverse complement strand
TGTGTTGGGTGTGTTTGGGGGGTGGGTGTTAGCGCACGAATTGTCTCATCAGTGGTTCGGCGATTACGTTACATGTGCAACATGGCAGGACATATTTGTTAACGAAGGCTGGGCAACATACTCCGAATTTCTTTTCTTCGAATATAAAAATGACACTATAAGTATGGGACTATGGACAGGACAGACATATTTCCAGGCAAAACAAGAACCTTTCGGCAGTGTTTATATTCCTTTTGCCGATGCAGGTGATGAGAACAGGATCTTCAGCTGGAATCTCAGTTATAAAAAAGGCGGGGCAATTCTCAGAATGCTGCGCTACCTTATCAACAACGATTCACTTTTCTTTGCGGGAACTAAAGAGTATATCTCTCTGTATGCCGATTCAAATGCCACCGGCAGACTTTAAAAATGTAATGGAAAGCGTTACGGGAATTGATCTTCAGCAATATTTCGACGAGTGGTTCTACGGGCAGGGCTTCCCGATATTTGATGTTATTTGTACCAGTCAATATGGAACTCCTAATACATTAAATATTAATCTGGCAGTTGAAGGTACATCGCCTGCCAACAATTTCTTTTCACTGCCCATACCTATCAAACTCAACCTCGGCAATGGCAGCGACACAATAGTATATGTAGTTCCTACGGGCAGTACGGGGAATTATTCTTTCAATACCGGAACCGCGCTCTGCCAGTCGGTCGTGTTCGACCCGGAAGATTTCATTTGTGACAGCCTCAGAAGTCTCAGCCAGTACGTTCAACCATTTCAGCAGGAAGTTCCTGTAAAAATGTACTACTCGGGCAGTAATGACATTCTGAATGTTGTGGTCATGCAGACATGGCTTCTGCCAATAGATATATTGGTAGTTTCTGCAGATGGCAAGACAGTTTACAGCGGAAAGATAACTGAAAGTCATACCGCAATTCCTATGTCAGGGCTGGCCGGTGCGGTATATTCAGTCCGCCTCGAAAACACAGCAATACACTATCAGACGAAATTCGTTAAGACAAGGTAAGATGGGCAATACAAATATTCTTTACCTTATCCCTGCCCCTATCGGCGAAAAAAGTGCAACTAACCCTGCAGTAAAAAACATTATTGAAGGGATCACATTCTTTATTGTCGAAGAGATCCGCACAACACGAAGGTACATCAAAAGCATGCTGCCCGGTAAGAACATTAATGTTTGTACTTTCCGCGAATTCAACGAACACAACTGCGACGAAAGCATTGATGATATAAGGGTTTTGTTCGGCCAGAAAAATAATGTCGCACTTATTTCCGAAGCAGGTATTCCCTGCGTGGCAGATCCCGGATGGCAGGTAGTAAGGCTTGCGCATCAGTGCGGGATGAAGGTGATTCCGCTTTCAGGCCCTTCTTCCATTTTCATGGCGCTCATGGCATCAGGCTTACAGGGACAGCGATTCATGTTTCACGGTTACCTGCCTGTAAAAAAGGAAGAGCGCATAAGATATATCCGTGAGATAGAGCAAAAGATAAACCGCGATAACGCTACTCATATCTTCATTGAAACGCCATACCGTAACACCTCACTTTTCGAAGACCTTGTCAACACCAAACCAAACACACCCAACACA
>CAZEWB010001002.1:0-1599 GCA_964515655.1 uncultured Bacteroidales bacterium | reverse complement strand
TAGTTTAGCTTCCGAAATGCTTTCTGGTCGGGAATATCTATCTTTTCAGGCGACTTTGTATATTTCGAAAGATACTCTTTGTCAATAAATTCAAGTTCTTTACTGATGTCAGCATTACCGTACAAAAAGATATAGGAATTTGAAGGATGATAAAACTTTTTGTGAAATGCCACAAACTCTTCCTGTGTAAGAGTTGTTATTGCGGACGGCAGCCCACCTGACTCAAAACTATATACATTATCGGGGAAAAGGCTTTTAAGGATAAGATACAGATTTTCCCTCTGAGGATTCGAAAAAGCTCCCTTCATTTCATTATACACAACTCCTTTGTATATCACCGGCTCGTCTTTTGATTGTAGTTCGTAATGCCAGCCTTCCTGCTTCAGTATTCTTGTATCAGTAAAAATAAGAGGATTGAAAACGGCGTCCAGATAGACATCCATTGTATTAAAATAGTCTTTCTCGTTTATGCTGGCAAATGGATAACTCGTGGCATCACGTCCGGTAAAGGCATTCATAAAAGTATTAAGGGAACCTTTTGAAAGGACATCGAAAGGACTTTTTACAGGGAATTTTTTTGAACCGTTAAGGACGGAATGCTCCATAATATGCGCAATACCGTTGTCAGATGCGGGAACAGTTTTAAATGTTATACAGAATGTCTTGTTCTCATCATCACAAGCAATTTTAAAAAGTTTTGCGCCGGTCCTAATATGTTCGTAATAGTAACAATCAGCATTCACCTCCTTTACAAAACGTTTTTCTATCAGGCGGAATCCATGATCTTCTGATTGTGAAAAGACGATCCTGCAGTTCACAACAAGTGCAGCTATAATAAATACCGCAGTAACCAGAATTTTTCTCATTTATTGAAATTTATTTAAAAATACTGATAGTAAAAGTAACTTGAAAATATATTCTACCAACTGAGGGTTTCTATATACGAACAGAAAACGCATTCATCACTAATTCAGAATATGCAGTTTTAAACTATTTGAATCCCCGGTATTCATTTTCCAGAACTGTCATTGGTTAAATAAAGGGTTATATACAATTCTGGCAAAAGTCAGTATGTCCTTCTCGAAATAAAAAACAAATAATAAGTTTTTTGAAACTTTGTATCTGTATGTCTTCTCATCTACCACCGGATCATTAAAACTTATTGGTTCTCCCAACAATCTTTTCACTTCACTTTTTGCAGATATGCCAACAAATATCGAATCAGCAATAGATATCGGAGAATCCGGAAGAATATCTATCGAGTTCAGATACGAAATATATGTAGTGTCGTTCACTTTAAAATGAAGAATTATTTTGTCATTGTAATATTTTGCATCCATTGTCCCCGACAGCCCGCCACCTCCACCCTCATACCTCTCTTCGACAATATTATCTATCACGGTATCGGGTTTATAAAATCTCTTTACGAGGTCTGCTACTTTCGTTTTATTGAATTCAAGATTCCTGAATTCCGCAGGAAGCTTTACCGGATTTGACTGAGAAAAAACAAAGGCCGGAAACAGGTAAAATAAAACTGCAAATTTCATTTTCATACAAAAGTAAATGTCCAAATATACAATAATCTTATGTTTTAACATT
>CAZEWB010001001.1:864-1600 GCA_964515655.1 uncultured Bacteroidales bacterium | reverse complement strand
CACCGCAGAGAGCGTGATACGCGTGCAGCAAACAAGGCATTCCTTATTACTTTTTCTGCATCGTCAGCAATGCTCGTCGGGTTTATATTGATATATTTAAGAACCGGAACCCTGATTCTGAGCGAACTGCGTGGTGTGAACGTTGGCGGCTGGATACTCTTCCATATTTTTATAGGTATAATGGGAAAATCCTTTATTTTTCCATTGCAGACATGGCTCCCGGATGCAGGCGTTGCTCCTTCGCCCGTGACCGGCTTGCTGCACGCCGCGGTTCTTGTTAAAATAGGAATTTATGCTTTTGCTCGTCTTTTCTGCCAGACGTTTCCCCTGCCTTATTCAATGCACGGCCAACTGGCATTATGGGCACTTATAAGTGCACTGATTGCAGGCAGTGCTGCCCTGAGGGAAACAGACATAAAGAGAATTCTTGCCCAATCCACCATAAGCCAACTCGGGCTTATAATGGCGGCACTGGCAGTCTGTTCCGATATCAGCATAACGGGGGCACTCCTTTTTATAATTGCGCATGCATTCGGCAAAGCAGGTTTGTTCTTGTGTGCGGGTGTCGTAGAACAGAAAACAGAAGTCAGGGATATAACAAAACTCGGCGGGATGATTAAAAATATGCCTGTAACAGCGACGGTATTTGCGATATGCGCACTTTCTGTAGCAGGGATTCCACCAATGCTGGGATTCTGGGGTAAATTCCTTATGATTACGGCTCCGGTAAAAGAAG
>CAZEWB010001001.1:0-854 GCA_964515655.1 uncultured Bacteroidales bacterium | reverse complement strand
TGTGTTGGGTGTGTTTGGTTGTTGTTTTTGTAATTTGTTCTATATTGACGTTGCTCTATCTTTTAAGGTTGTTTAATGCAGTTTTTCTTGGAAAGCCGAGCCATCCTGAAGTGCGTGAAGGTTCAGCGGTGATGCTGGTAAGCATTGTTATTCTCGCTGCCCTCTCAATGTTCGGCGGACTCGTTGTTCAGTGTCCGGGCGGACTTGTTGAGGCAGTAAAGATTCAGGTAATGGCTATGAAGTGAGAGGAGGAAAATAGTGTCAGGTCTGGCGTTATCAACAATTTTGCTGCCGATTTGCTCCGGGGTTCTGTGTTTGATTCTCGGAAAGATTCACGGAAAACTCAGGGATTGGTTTGCAGTTGTTACTTCAGCAGTCACTTTTATTCTTGCACTAAATCTAATTCCGCGGGTTGCACAGGCACCCGTATATTTTGAAGTCTGGAAGATATTCAACATAGGCGGAATGACAGCGAGCATCAATGTGGACTCCTTAAGTCTTTTTATGCTTTGCCTCATTTCATTCCTCGGATTCCTTGCAACCCTTTATTCCTTATCTTATATGAAGGAATACAAAAACCTCAACCTTTATTATTTCCTTATTTTAGTATTTATAGGTTCCATGAATGGAACAGTGATATCGGGAGATTTTGTAAGTTGTTTTCTGTTCTGGGAGCTTATGACAATTTCTTCTTTCCTTCTGGTGGTTTTTGACGGGAAAGAGGAATCAAGGAAAGCAGGCATTAAATATTTTATTATGACGGCAGTCGGCTCACTTTTGATGTTCCTGGGCATTGCAATAGTTTTTCGTATTGCCGGCACTCTGAAAAACCCAAACCAAACACACCCAACACA
>CAZEWB010001000.1:0-1601 GCA_964515655.1 uncultured Bacteroidales bacterium | reverse complement strand
TGTTTGGGGGGGTTTTGCGCAGATCGTGAATGCCAGTGATGTTGAAATAAACGAAAAGAATTTCAGCTACGAAAAATATCTGGAGCATATTACAAAGATAAGCGTAAATTCCTCACTGCTCCCTTATGTGATGCCGGAGGATTTCGAAAGGATGATGACAAGCAGGGAGATCGTTCCCGGACTTTCGCTCCCGCTTGCTTTCAGGGCAAAATATCTTTTTTCGGGCAAATACGGCTCAAACCTTTTTGAAGAAGTAAGCCGTTATGCAATGATAGCCGGAGCGCTTGCAAGAAAATACAAACATGATGTAATACATGCACACGACTGGCTGACATATACTGCCGGTATTGCTGCTAAAAGAGAGTCGGGCAAGCCGTTGGTGATACATGTTCATGCAACCGAGTTTGACCGTTCGGGCGAAAATGTCAACCAGTACGTTTACGATATCGAACGCAAAGGAATGGAGGAAGCAGACAGGATAATTACCGTAAGCAACCTGACAAGAAATATTGTAATTGAAAAGTACGGGATAAATCCCGATAAAGTATTTACCGTTCATAATGCCGTGGAGCCAGTTGAAGAAAAAGAGATAGAGCAGCCACGCGGATTCGATGAAAAACTTGTTACATTCCTCGGAAGGATAACATATCAGAAAGGTCCCGAATATTTTGTGGAAGCCGCTTATAAGGTTCTTAAAAAGACCGACAATGTCCGATTTGTTATGGCGGGCAGTGGCGACATGCTGCAGAAAATGATAAAACGTGTTGCAAAGCTGCGGATGGGCGACCGTTTTTATTTTGCGGGTTTCCTGAAAGGCGATGATGTGCTGCGGGTTTTTTCTCTCAGCGATGTTTACGTCATGCCGTCTGTTTCGGAACCATTCGGCATTAGTCCGCTTGAAGCTATGCGCTCGAATGTGCCTGTAATTATTTCCAAACAATCGGGTGTTGCCGAAATTCTCACACACGCAATTAAAGTTGATTTCTGGGATACCGATGCGCTTGCAGATGCAATACATGCACTGTTAACTTATAACGGCATTAATGAAATGTTCAGGAAATATGTAAGGCACGAAGTAGAAAGTCTCAAATGGGAAAATGCAGCATATAAAGTCAAAGAAGTTTATCTTACCGCTATATAAATCCGGATAAAATGAAAAATCTCTGTTTTTACTTTCAGGTACACCAACCCTTCAGACTGAGGCGGTATCGGTTTTTCGACATCGGCAACGATCATTATTATTACGATGATTTTGCCAACCGCACTATCATGCGCCAGGTTGCCGACCGCTGCTATATGCCGATGAACCGCATTCTCCGTGAACTGTTCGAGAAGCACGGAAATAAATTTAAGATCACATTATCGATTTCAGGATGCGCGCTTGAACAATTCGAAATGTTCGCACCGGATGTTCTCGACAGTTTTATCGAGACGGTTAAATACGGCAATGTTGAACTTTGTGCCGAAACTTATGCGCATAGTTTGTGTTCAATAAAAAATAAAGAAGAATTTTTTTCACAGGTAAAAGAACATGCTACGCGCATCGAACAATTGTTCGGAGTAAAACCGGTGACGTTCAGAAATACTGAACTTCTTTACAG
>CAZEWB010000999.1:0-1601 GCA_964515655.1 uncultured Bacteroidales bacterium | reverse complement strand
GGCTGAATTTCAATCAGATATATGAAACTACGGCATTAAGTTGACGCATATGCCCATTCGGGGTTGTAATTTAGTTTATTACTAACCCCCGACTTCGTCGGGGGTTATTGATATTCAATCCCTTCGGGATTGTCACTTTGGCAGATATTCGTAATATATACAGCGCAAAAAATAATATCTTGCCTTATTCGGATAAGCAGAAATGAAGCATATTTATCGATTTAGGATCTCCAGTTTTGCGGTAACTATCGATATGTTCCCCTCTTTTTCTTCTTCAAAATATATGTTCTTTTCAGAATACCTTTTCAGAAATTCTTTTGTAAAAGTTTCAATCTTACCGGCACTCTATAGTTAAAAACGAATTCTTTACTTTCGATTCAGCCATAACAAAGGAACTCACGAACTGAGAAATGTTTTTTATCACAGAGAATTTATTTGAAAGGAATTCGTGGAAATCGTCCATGTCGTTGCAGTGCACCTTAAACAGAGAATCGGAGCTTCCGGAAATGTAATAGCACTCCATTACTTCGTCAAGTTTTTCCATTTCATTAATATAAACTGTAACTTGCACAGAAATTACAAACAGCATTATATGATAAAGACAATCGACAAAGTCACCAATGAAAAAGCGTTGCAGAATGCAGTTAAACGCTTTAAAGAAAGAGGTATTATCCTTCCTACATTCAAACAGCAGCGTAACCCCGAACTGATTCCTCAGAAAATAAAAGATCAGTTAAAGAAGATCGGGTTATGGGAAATAAATCCATTGAACCTTTTCAGAATTACCTGGAAAAATGAACCAAAAGAAAAAGGCGGACTTTTCGGAAAAGTGAATTATATAGAACTGCCGGAATCAATCACCGGAACAAAAGCAAGGATAGTCCTGCTTATAGGAAAATGGTTTCCCACAGGTGCTCATAAAGTAGGTGCAGCTTATGGTTGTCTTGCACCACGTATTACAACAGGCGGTTTCGACCCGACATATCATAAAGCAGTGTGGCCGTCAACCGGGAATTACTGCCGCGGCGGCGCTTTTGATTCAAAGCTCATGGGGACAGAATCCGTTGCCATCCTTCCACAGGAAATGAGCAAAGAACGTTTTAAATGGCTTAAAGAAGTGATCGGATCTGAAGTTATCGCTACTCCCGGTTGTGAATCGAACGTAAAGGAAATTTACGATAAATGCTGGGAAATAAAACGCACCCGCAAAGACTGTATTATCTTCAACCAGTTCGAAGAATTCGGAAATGCAGCATGGCATTATAATACAACAGGTCATGCAATAGAAGATGTATACAAACTTGTAAAAGGTAAAAAGAGCCGCCTGTCGGCATATATTTCTGCAACCGGATCAGCCGGTACTATTGCTGCAGGTGACTACCTCCGTACAATTTCCCCTCATGTTAAAGTTGTTGCTTCCGAAGCCCTGCAGTGCCCGACGCTTCTTATGAATGGCTTTGGCGGTCATCGTATCGAAGGCATAGGCGACAAGCATGTTCCCTGGATCCACAATGTAAAAAATACAGACGTTGTGGATCCAGGGAACATGCTTGTCGCCTATGCCTTCGATACGACACCACCCACCAAACACACCCAACACA
>CAZEWB010000998.1:0-1603 GCA_964515655.1 uncultured Bacteroidales bacterium | reverse complement strand
GAATTACTTATAAGGATCCCCGTAAACTGGGTTTCGACCGTATTGCAGCAGCATGCGGGGCATATTCATTATTTCCGGGACATAATTTACTTGTTATTGATGCGGGGACTGCCCTTACTATTGATATTGTCTCGGAAAAAGGTGTTTTTTTAGGAGGCACAATATCTCCCGGGCTGAAAATGCGTTTTGAAGCCCTTTACAGAGATACGGACAACTTGCCTCTTGTCAGGCCGGATATTAATAAAGGTGTTACCGGAACCTCAACAAAGGAATGTATAAACTCCGGTGCCCTTCATGGTATGTTGTTTGAACTGGAAGGGTTTATCCGTTACTACAAAAGGATTTATAAGAATTTAAAAATTATTATGACAGGCGGCGATGCTGAAATTTTGCAAATGCGATTTAAAAACACCATCTTTGCGGAGCCCAACCTGGTACATATCGGTTTAAATGAAATATTCGACTTTCACCTTTCACATTTGTAAAATATCGTTTTTTGCGGTTTTATTATTATTTCCTGTTTTTTCTTTTTCGCAGAACACGAATTATTCGCCTTATTCAAGGTTTGGCCTTGGCGAATTTATTCTTGGAAGAACTGTTTCTTCTTATTCGATGGGAAACGTTTCTTTAGGGATCAATAACAGTTTATGCATCAATTCCCAGAACCCCGCTTCGTATTCTGCTATAGATTCTCTTTCTTTTTTATTCGATCTTGCTGTTTCTTCACGTATCAGCAATATAAAATGGACAGACCAGAACGCAACTTATTCAAATACCAATATTCAGTATTTTACTGCAGGTTTCCCTATTACCAGATGGTGGAGATCGGCATTTGGCCTTCAGCCATATTCCACTGTCGGTTATAACCTTCAAAGTGTACAGACATTAAATGATTCAGTTTCTGCAACTCATACTTATACAGGCAATGGCGGACTTAACCAGTTCTTTTTTGGGAACTCATTTAAACTTTTCAAAAACTTTTCATTCGGCTTTAACGCATCTTTCCTTTTCGGATCTTTAGACCGCAAAACCGTTTCAAAGTTCTCAGGTATTGATTATGCATCTGAATACAGGAATACACAAAGTATTATCATCGAAGATTTCGCTATGACCTTCGGGGTTCAGTACAAACTTCAGTTGGAAAATAAAGACTTTATATGTGCGGGGATCGTTTTCGATAATAAAACACCTTTGAATACAAGGGTTTCCGATTTTACCTATAAATATCTGAACATATCCGGGATTCTGACTCTCGATACGCTTGAGGATGAAATGGCCCCTAAAAGTAAAATAGATCTGCCCTTGCATACAGGTATAGGTTTTTCATATTATAAACCCAACTACCTGACGGTGGCATTGGATTTCAGGTATTTTAACAGGAGCAATGCTTTTTTCCTTGGAGTACAGGATTCGCTTGGCAACTCTCTGTTTACAGGGGCAGGGGCTGAATTTATTCCACAATTTAATTCACCGAACAAATACTGGAGAAGAGTAGCTTACCGTGCCGGAATGTACTATTATTCTTCGGGGCTTGAACTCAAGAATTCGCCTATCAATCAGGTCGGTATAAGTTTCGGTTTAGGCGTGCGGAACGGCAGGGCTA
>CAZEWB010000997.1:0-1603 GCA_964515655.1 uncultured Bacteroidales bacterium | reverse complement strand
GTGTTGGGTGTGTTTGGTTTTGGTTTTCGTCAGGGCAAACAAACCCCAACCTGGGGGTGCTGTTGATTTTGACTACTGGAAAGACTTTATTGGAAAAATCAAAATTGAAAGATCTGATAAATCTGAAAAGATCTCTTACGGACTTGGAGTTTCATATTATAATGGCGGTTTTCGTCAGGGCAAAAAAAACGTATACTCTATCGAGCCGGATTCAGCCGGAACGATCGGATATTTATTGAATAATGACACATTAAATTATGGCAAGATTGCAAAAAGGGAATATGTTGGCGCAGATTTTCAGATGAATTTTGACCTGCCAATCGGCATGAGCACACTTCGTGGAGAATATATTCAGGGGCAACAGCCGGGCACATCATCTACTACTGTCAGTCCCACTTCTCAACCTACTTCTGATAATTATATAAGGAACTTCAACGGTGCATATTTCTATTTCCTTCAGAACGTTTCAACTTCAGGATTTCAGTTTATAGCAAAATACGACTGGTATGATCCTAATACAAAAGTATCAGGTAATGAAATTGGCAAAGCCGTGGTATCAGCAAGTGGGAATACTTTTGCAAAAACAGGAAAACAGGATATAAAATATTCAACAATAGGACTTGGTCTTGCATTCAGAGTTGATGCCAATGTAAAGATCACTGCATATTACGATATGGTGAAAAACGAGACCAGTACAGATTTATCAGGTTATTCACAGGACATAAAGGATAATGTTTACACAATTCGGGTTCAGTATAAATTTTAAAAACTATAATAACTGAAGATAGAATTTTCTATTCATTCCCAAATACGATTTTAATATAATCTGTATATAATAATGTGGAAACATAAAGTTAATCTGGAATTAATTTATAATAATAATGTGGTAACATTAAGTTAACAGTATATGGTGACCTTTGCATTAAAAAAATATATAATATGAAATTAAATTCAGTTTTTCAGTTTCTTGTCCCAAAGGACAGTAAATTCTTTCCCTTATTTGTAAAAGTTGCAGAAAACCTTGTTGTCGGCTGTAAAGCTTTCAAAGAACTTGCCAATGAAAAAGACAGCACTAAGTATGAAGAGCACGTTGATAAAATAAAAGAAATAGAGCAAAAAGGTGACAATTACACTCACGATATTTTTAAAGAACTGAACAGCACTTTTATTACCCCTTTCGACAGGCAGGACATTCAGGATCTTACATCATCAATAGATAATGTTCTGGATTATATTAATAGTTCATGCCAAAGAATAAAATCGTACAAACCCAAAAGACTGCCGGATGAGTATTCAAAATTCGCTGACGTTTTGGTTGAGTCGGCAGAATTAATACTGTATTCGCTTATTGAGATCAAAAGTCATAAGAATTACAATAATATAAAACAAGCCTGTATAAAGATCAACGCCCTTGAAAACGTAGCCGATGAACTTTATCATACAGGGCTTCAAAATCTTTTTGAAAATGAAAAAGATCCTATTGAACTTATAAAAATTAAAGAAATACTTCAGTCAATAGAAAAGGCAACAGATTGCGCAGAAGATGTTTCGGATGTACTAAGAGCCATAATAAGAAAACAACCCACCAAACACACCCAACACA
>CAZEWB010000996.1:0-1607 GCA_964515655.1 uncultured Bacteroidales bacterium | reverse complement strand
AGCCATGATATGGCTAGATATTTACCATCGTGAGAGAATGCTGCCGAACTAATGTGCAACGGTGTCCTGTTAAATTGGCAATCGCAGGAATTTGTAGTGACACTCAAATTGTCTTTGATTGAATAAAAAGTAATGTTATTCATGCTGATTATGTCCGCCAGTACTGTCTCACCCTCAAATTCTATCCAAGGAGGGCTGAAAGATAAACCAGAATCAAAATGATAAAATTTCATAAAATTGGTGGTGGAATAAATCTCTGAGGCCGTATCATTTGTTTTTATTGCATAATTACCATCTGGTGAGTAATAAAACGAGCCGATGTTTTCAAATAATTCCACATCTAATGGGTTGCTCAAATTTACTCGTAAAACACTTTTATTTAATTTCAAAAACGCCAGCTTATCCGTGAGTGAGATCTTAACCTCATGCCAATACGGGTCTTCCTGAATAGATGCTTCGAGCGGATAACTAAAAATTACTGATTTTTCACCACTATTTGGGGTAATCTGTAGAATTTCATATGTGTTAAGATTATTACGTGCAACATATAGAAGGCCTTCATCTTCCCCCCACGACAAAGAATCAAAATAATCTTTGCTGTTTTGGGGTGTTAGCATGACCAAAACTTCTTTGGAAGTTGCGTTCAAAATACATACTTGCTTTTGATTATATGCTGCAATCCATGTATCGTCAGGTGAATAGACCCACTCTCGGAGAGTTAAGCGATTAATGCTACATGGAGAATCGAACACCCCAGAAAGATAAGCTATGAGAGCACAGCTGAAAATTAGGAAAACAACAATGGCAAGCATCATTTTTTTCATTCGCTCTTCAACTCTTCATTAAGCTTCTTTAATGTAGGTATGCCTGAGTCTGTTAGTACGGCTTCGTATGTGAAAACTGCAATTCCGGTGCTTCCTGCAGCTTTTGCAAAGCCAATATCTCTTCTTAAATCTTCAACCATTGGCGTGCCATCAACACCATTATCATTATTCCAACCTCTTAAAATTGGGAATACCGATACACCAAAATGGTCGGATTCTATCTTATCTATTGAGCCGGTCATCTCACCAGGTTGAATCATTAATTCGGTATATTCCATAGGCATTGCAATATCAACATGATCAAGCACACCTTCTTGCCCAACTCCTTCACGGTTTCAAAGAGCTTTTTTCTGGTTGGTTCGGTGCTGCAATTAACAAGGATGTAATAAGCTCTTTTACTCGGTTTATTTTGATTCTCTTTCATAAATTGTCCCCCTTATTGACCGGCTATTCTGGTACAGTTTTCTGTTTCTGGGCATTCATTTACGCACCCCCCGCCTTTACACGTATACATGTTCCACGAATGATGGCAAATTTTATTTCCATACCAATCAAAAAGTTCAGTGTCACCTTCAGTATTTGTTGTACCTGCAACCCCGTAAATCAGGCTATCGTTCATATAACATTTTTCTAAAACATACTGGCTATCCTCTCCCCCATAAATTTCCTTAGTTTGAAGATATGTTAGATACACGTCAAACGGTATTTTCTCTGTTAAAACCAATGAAAAAAGCCCTGGGTATAAGCAACAATGACCAAACAAACCCAAACACACCCAACACA
>CAZEWB010000995.1:0-1607 GCA_964515655.1 uncultured Bacteroidales bacterium | reverse complement strand
GGATTTATTCTGCGGATTTTTGTGATGAGCCCGTACTTGTTTTTAATCCGGATTATCTTTTTGTGGTTCATGTTAATGTTCCTCTGTCGTTTTAGTTGCATTTTTACCTGACGCCAGCCGTATTTTGACTTGCCCTTATCAAATATCGCTTTAATGAGTAGATAGTCATCGCTGTCTTTGTCCGGCCTGCCTTGTTGCGTCGACCAGCGGTAATATCCGCTTCGCGACACTTTTGCAATTCTGCATAAGAGTTTGATGTCTCTGTTAAGCAGGCTGATTAGCTTGTATTTTTGGCGTGGCCGTAGTTTTAACTCTTTTTGCGGAGTTTGGCTAAAAAATCGTTCTCGGCCTTGAGGTATGCAACCTCTGCTTCTAGATATTTCAATTTTTCTTTGTCTGACAGATTCCCAATGCCTTTTGGTCTGCCTTTTGGATTATTCCCCTTACGGTTATCTTCCATTAAACCGACCTCTCCTTTCTCTCTAAAAACTTTTATCCATCGCTTCATACACCATTTTGGAGCCTTTCTGCCAACCAAGGCAATGCTAATTTCTGCGTCTCGGAAAATATCACGCGGAGTCAGTCCTTCATGATATCTTTTTACGGCAAAGATTTTGAATTCCTTTTTATACGAAACTGATTTTGCGCCACAGCTTGCCACGTTGGGATTCCGCGATAATTCTTGGATTTGTTCTTCTGTGAATATTCTTTTGCTCATAGTTTTGTTTATTAATGATAATATACCCTATCTGCTTTCCGAATACAAAAAGCAGACACTTTCGTGTCCACTTTTTGGGGTACAGATCAGTCGGGGCGGTTTTGTCTTTAAATTAGGATTCGGTAGATGTTGCGGACGGAGTTTCCGGACTGATTGCTTCCCTTAATTCTGTTTTTGCCTTTTCAATCGCAATTTTAAAATCTTCTATCGCTTTTTTATTAGCCTCATGGCGTTTTGCGATTAACGGCTTCAGGTCGGTTTTGGCAACATTTTTTAATGCCATCTGGTATGTTTCTTTTGTTTCTTTAAGCTCTGTTTTTAATCTCTCTCTGATTTCCGCAGGATTCGCTCCGGCCTCACATTCCTGCTTGGCGCGGGCTATCGCGGCGTTATACGCATCTTCGTAAGTTTTTTTGACTGTATTAATGGCGATTTTTCTTGTTTCAAGTAACTTATCCACTTCAGCGCGGTAAGCATCAATTGCCGCTTTTACGGCTGTTTTTCTTGCTTGCACTGCGGCTTCCATTGCCGTTTGAAATTTTAGAATTGCCTGCTTTTGTTCATCGGTCCCGGCTTTTTCCAAAAGTTTTTTGTAATGCTCGGCGCGGTTCGCGTCCCACTTGGCGCGGTTTTCTTCCAATTTTTGGTCACGGGCAGTTCTTTTTTCTTCAAATCTTTTTTCCTGGAGAATCCTCTTGTCTTGCAGGACAGTTTCGTTACCGGAAATATTTCCATTTATTTTGGAAGCCCATTCCGGCAAAAAGGAACAAAAATTCGCATTGCCTCTCGGGGTGGATGTTGCGGGTTTATTTTCTTGATTTTGGTTTTGGTGCTGTCTTTCTTCCTGTTCTTTGTTTTTTTACAAACACAACCAAACACACCCAACACA
>CAZEWB010000994.1:0-1609 GCA_964515655.1 uncultured Bacteroidales bacterium | reverse complement strand
TGTGTTGGGTGTGTTTGGTGTGTTTTTTTGCAATGGAATTCAGCATCGAAAAGAAAGACAAGTATACCTTGGTTAAGGTATTGGTAGAGAAGTTGGATACGCACATTGCACCGGCTTTGAAATCAGAACTGGTATTGGTTGCCGGCAACGGCGAAAAGAACCTTATTCTCGATTTGTCAAATTGTCGTTACTGCGATTCAAGTGGATTAAGCGCTATTCTGGTTGCCAACAGGCTTTGCAAAAATGCCAGCGGCACCTTTGTTCTTACCGGCCTGCAGCCTGCTGTTGAAAGGTTAATAACCATTTCACAGCTCGATACGGTACTGAATATTACGTTTACACTTGACAAAGCAGTAGAGATGATTGAAAAGACGGTAAAATAACTGCGTATCTGTGGACTTCTCATTCACCGTTCTGGGAAGCTCTTCTGCCATACCTACGTCAAAATGCTTTACAAGCGCTCATGTTGTTCAACATCATGGGCGCTTCTTTTTGGTCGACTGTGGTGAAGGAACCCAGATGAGGCTCAGAGAACTTTCAATTCCTTTCAGCAGAATAAACCATATATTTATCAGTCACTTACATGGCGATCACTTTTTCGGACTCTTCGGCCTCCTTACCACATTCAACCTTCTTAACCGAAAGCAGGCATTACATCTTTATTCTTTCCCCGAAATCACTGAAATACTTCACCTTAATAACCCAAAACTTATTTTCGGCGAACATTTTGGGTATAAGATTGTCCTTCATACTTTAAATGCCGGGAAATCCGAAGTCCTGTTCGAAAACAAACGCCTTACTATCAAATCTATACCCATGCGGCATCGTGTCCCGTGCTGCGGATTTGTTTTTACCGAAAAGCCTGCCCTGCGTAAGCTTATCAAAGAAAAGATAGACTTTTACAATATCCCGATACACAAACGGGCTGGAATTAAAGAAGGTGACGACCTGATAATGGACGATGGCAAAATAATACCTAACAAAAAACTGACACTCGATCCTCCCCCGCCACGAAAAATTGCCATCTGCTCCGATACATTATATAATAAGAGCTTTTTACCGGAGATCAGAAACGCCGACATTCTTTTCCACGAAGCAACATTTCTGCACAACTTGCTTGCCCGTGCACGAGAGACATGCCATACTACCGCCAGACAGGCTGCCCAGCTTGCAAAAGAAGCAGGGGTTAAAAAACTGATAATAGGACACTTCAGCGTCAGATATAAGAACACAAAAGAACTGGAAGATGAAGCCCGTATGATATTCCCCGAAAGCTTTGCCGCTTATGACGGGATGAAAACAGAATTATAGAAAAGGAGGACTTTCACCCTCCTTTCTCATTTGCTACTCCAAACTTATCTTATCAATATACGTTGATTTGTCGTAATTAACTTTTATAAAGTACAGTCCCCTTGCATATCGCGAAACATCTATCACTGCACTTATTTCTGATGCTTTTATGAAGTAGCGTGTTTCGACAACCTGACCTTCTGATGTCAGTATCTGAACTGTAACATCTGTACTGTTTCTCAGTTGTGCGTTGAAGGTAATTGAATTTGTGGTCGGGTTGGGGAAAACCCGAATACCATATTGTGATGGAACAAGCGAG
>CAZEWB010000993.1:0-1609 GCA_964515655.1 uncultured Bacteroidales bacterium | reverse complement strand
TGTGTTGGGTGTGTTTGGGTTTGGGTTTATTTGCGGGATGCCCTTTATATAGACCGCGAATCCGGTGACTCTGCCCGCATAGCGATCCGCCTTAACAATATCGGGATCGTATATTTTAAGTTCGAACAATTTCAGAAGTCCCTTGAATTTTTCCTTGAAGCCTGGAAAATTGACAGTTTGCGAAAGGATTCCACTTTTTATTCTATACGTTATAATAATATAGGTAAAGTCCATCTTAGTGCGGGACATTTTGCCGAGGCTGAGCGTTTTTTCAGGCTTGCCCTTGAGTCCGACAAGGCATTGGGAAACGAAAGGGATATGGCTATCCGGTACAGTAATCTGGGGCAAACATATACCGGCGTCGGCAATAGTAAAAAGGCCCTGGATTATTTTCAGAAAGCGCTTGAGATAGACACGAAGTTCGCATATAAACCGGGTATGGCAAGCGATCTGTATTACATAGGACTTTGCTTTAAAAAACTCGGAAGGTCAAAGGAAGCAGGCGAATATTTCGAAATGGCCGAAAAAGAGGCTTCCAGTATTGATGACCCCGGTGTGCTGATTCAGGTCTATAATGAAATTGCCGGCCTTGAGGAGTCCCGTGGAAACATAATTAGAGCGCTTGAATACTACAAGAAATGGGCGTTGCTTAAGGATTCGATATTCAATGCTGAAAGCAGAAAGAAACTTGCGGACTTCCAGTCGTACTATGAATCGGAAAAAAGAGAAAAGGAAATTGAATTGCTTCAGAAGGAAAAGGAAATAGACAAGTTAAGCCTGGAACAAAAAGAGGATGAAATTAAGGACCAGCGGATCTCAACATTATGGTTTATAACGGGACTGGTATTATTAATCCTTGTCATACTCTTTATTTATTTTATAAGTATACAACGGGAAAAAAAGAAACAACTCAATCTGAAACAACAACTAAACTTATACATGCAGAAAGCCCTGATACAACAGATGAACCCTCATTTCTTTTTTAATACCCTTAATTCAATTCAGTATTATATTCTCAAGAACGATAAGGTTACTTCAAATAAATATCTGAGCATGTTTGCCCGGCTTATGCGAACAACTCTCAATAATTCCCAGCACGAATCCATTTCACTTTCCGACGAACTTGAGGCCCTGAGGACATATATTGAACTCGAGCAGTTGCGCTTTGTTAACAAGTTCGATTACAGAATAGACATTGATAAAGGAATTGATGTGAACATCATTACCCTGCCGCCGTTCATTCTTCAGCCTTATGTCGAAAACGCCATCTGGCATGGCCTTATGCAGATGGATGCCGATAAGCATGGCCTGCTTGTTCTGCAGATATCAAATGACGGTAACAGTTTGCTATGCGCAATAGAGGACAACGGTATAGGACGTGAAAAGGCCGAAGAACTCAGCCGGAACAGCGGCAAACATACATCACTGGGCACAAGGATAACCGAGACCCGCATCGATCTTATCAACCAGCTTTATAACAGCAAACTTAATGTTGTGTACATTGACCTGTACGATGAATCCGGCAACAGCAAAGGAACAAGGGTAGAAATAACAATTGGTTTAGACGAATGAGAATATATTCAACACAAACCCAAACACACCCAACACA
>CAZEWB010000992.1:0-1610 GCA_964515655.1 uncultured Bacteroidales bacterium | reverse complement strand
TGTGTTGGGTGTGTTTGGTGTGTTTGTTAAATCTGATATCACTGCCAAGTAATGTCAGTTCCGTAGCATTCGTAAGCGGCTATAATAAAGAAGACCTGACATTACTTGGCAGTGATATCAGATTTATCAGAACCGGCGAACCTGAACTTGCGCATATAGGGACATCGCTATGGGCCAATCCTTTTTACAAAGGTGGATATATCCTGCTGCTTATTGCTTTTACCGGAATAATCATTTCCCGCAGACGCTATATCAAGCGCAATGCCGACATGATGATGGTAAAGAACAGGAGAGCAGGACGCGAAGCGAACAAGCGTCTCTCGAAAGCTAAAAAACTGATGCAGAAACAGCAAACCGAACTGTTTTACGAAGAAATACTCAAAGCATTATGGGGCTATTACGCTGACAAGCTAAAGATCCCGGTTTCGTTACTAAGCAAGGACATTATTATTGAAAAACTTAAAGAACAGCAATTCGAAGAAGGCCTGCTGGAAGACATACGCTCGGTTATTGATGAATGCGAGTTTTCGAGGTATGCTCCCGCGGGGACTTATGCAGCTCCGGCTGATATTTATAAAAGGACCACAAGCGTGATTAATGAAACGGAGAAAAAAATTAAGAAAATATGAAAAATATTCCACACTTGCTTTCAAGAATGCTGTTGAATGTGATGTACTGTATATTGCCACAGATTACACAGATTTCACAGAAAAATATCTGTGAAAATCTGCGAAATCTGTGGCTAAAAGACTACAAACAAGTATATGTAATTCTTAAAATCACATGAAATTATTAGCCCTAATACTCATCATATTTCTTAATGCAGGATTTGTATACTGCAGCGGGATAGACAGCCTGTTTCAAAAAGGCAATGGGTTCTATCAGCAAAAACGCTACAACGATGCTATTGACTGCTACAAAACAATAATCAAAGCCGGAAAGGAATCTGCCCCTTTATATTATAATCTCGGAAACTCTTATTTTAAGACAGGGGAAACCGCATTATCCATTCTTAGTTTCGAAAAAGCCCTGAAAATGGCTCCCGACGATCAGGATGTTATTTACAATCTGTCTATAGCCAACAGCAGGATAACTGATAAGATCGATGCTTTACCGGATCTGTTCTTTATAACATGGTTCAAAAATGTCATGAACACATTTGAGGCAGATACATGGTCATTAACGTCCATCGCGACTTTCCTGCTTTTGTTGGTCACAGTATTGGGATTTCTGCTTCTTCAGTCAATTTCACTGCGGAAGATAGCGGCAACACTGGCTGTTCTTTCCCTGTTTGCATTTGCTATTTTCTTTGTATTTGCAGTCAGTTCAAACAGAGCCCGCAAGGACGATTCCAGGGCAATAATAATGGCTCCGTCAGTCGTAGTAAAGAGTTCCCCGGATGAAACGGCTACCGACCTTTTTGTAATTCACGAGGGAACAAAAGTTACTATTGTGGAATCCTTTGAAAACTGGAGCGAGGTTCAGATATCCGACGGCAACAGGGGCTGGATAGTCTCGGAGGATTATGAGGTAATATGATAACTTTAACTGCAATTCTAATTTTGCAGAATATTTCCGTATAAAAACAAACACCAAACACACCCAACACA
>CAZEWB010000991.1:0-1611 GCA_964515655.1 uncultured Bacteroidales bacterium | reverse complement strand
TGTGTTGGGTGTGTTTGGTGTGTGTTGTTATTTCAAGACACTCTAAATACATCGGCTCGGCATTGTTATATAAGACTATGGGCAATTTTTCCAAAGCCGAGCCGTTGTATTTAGAGCGTCTTGAAATAATAAACGACGCCATCGCCCAAAACTTTGCTTTTTTATCAGAAAAGGAAAAAGAAATGTATTTCAAAACCCAGGCAGGGAAATTTGCAGGTTTTTATTCATTTTCACTAAAATATAAAACTGAAAATCCCGAAATTACCGAAACCGTTTTTAATAATGTGGTGAAAAATAAAGGTTTGCTTTTAAAGTCTTCCACTGCCATGCGCACAGCCATTTTAAACAGCAAGGACACTGCACTTATTGCACAATACGAAAAGTGGATTGGTTTGAAAAAAGAGATCTCTAAACTCTATTCAACGGAAATTTCAAAACGCAATAAAAACCCCGAGGAACTGGAACAAATGGCAAATGTTATTGAAAAAGATTTAGTGAAAGGTTCGCAGGCGTTTAGCGATTTCGAGAAATTACAAAGCTTAAATTGGGAAAGTGTAAAAAACAGTCTCAAAGCCGATGAAGTTGCAATTGAATTTGTTCGTTTTGCAGAAGGTAAAAAAAGTGACACCATTACTTATTGCTCACTTATAATTACACCAGAAAGTCAGCAACCTGAGATGATCCGCCTGTTTGAAGAAAAAGAGATAAAAACTATCATCGGAATTTCAGGCGAAAACAATTTCAAATATGTAAACGGGGTTTATGGTACTAATGAAAACACTAACGAAGCTCTTTATAAATTAATATGGCAACCACTTGAACCCTATCTCAAAGATGTAAAAAAAGTATATTATTCCCCTGATGGGATCTTGCACAAAGTATCTTTCGCTGCGCTGGGAAAAGGGAAAAACATCTATCTCTGCGATAATTTCAATCTTCAGCAGGTAAGTTCCACCGGAAAAGTAGCCATGCCCGAAAGCACAATATGGGATGAAAAACTGACAGCCGGTTTATTTGGAGGAATTGAATATTCAACAGACACCACGACTGAAAAAATATGGAATTACCTGCCGGGAACAAAAACCGAAACGGATAAAATTGCCGAAATATTTAAAAAGAAAAAAGTAGGGACAACTTATTTATCCGGAGCTGCTGCAACAGAAGATACAATTAAGTCAATAGCATCAAACTGCAATATTCTGCATGTTTCTACTCATGGATTCTTTTATCCGGAACCTGAACAACTGGTAAAAGAAGAAAAAACAGAAGAGAAAGCCGATTCAGGACTAGTTGCATTCCGTGGCGGCAATACCGGGTTTGGCTTATGGCAATTTGCGAAGAACAAAAACCCGCTTATGCGTTCCGGACTCGCTTTGGCAGGAGCCAACAATGTATGGAACCAGCGTTTCGTCGGTGAAGGCGAAGACGGAGTTCTGACCGCGCAGGAAGTGACCCAATTAGATCTGTCAAAAACAAAACTCGTCGTCCTCTCTGCCTGCGAAACCGGCCTGGGCGATATTAAGGGAAGCGAAGGCGTGTACGGCCTTCAGCGTGCATTTAAGATGGCAGGTGTAAAATACATCATCATGAGTTTATGGCAGGTGCCGGATA
>CAZEWB010000990.1:0-1614 GCA_964515655.1 uncultured Bacteroidales bacterium | reverse complement strand
TTTAAATTAAACAAATTTGTTTTACAGCGATTAATAATCAATCTTTATAAAAGGTAACCTTATTTTGTGAAAAAATTTAAAAAAAAATTAATTTTGCAGATGGATTGGGTTACTAAAATGTTAAAATACATATTAATCACATGGAGTTAATTAACGAAGTTGACTTACTGAAAAAAATTAAAAACGGTAATTCAGAGTCGTTTAAATATCTTTATAAGAAGATGTACCCTGTGATTGCAAATTATATAAGGCTTAACGGCGGCAGCGAGGAAGAAGCCAAGGACGTGTTCCAGGACGCGGTTGTTGTACTATACCGTAAACTACAGGATGATGCCTTTGAACTTACCTGTAAGATCCAGACCTTCCTGTATTCGGTCAGCCGCAATCTTTGGCTTAACGAAGTAAAAAACAGGTCGTTGATCTTACCCGAAAATGAAATAAGGGACCAGCACGATGAGATTACCGAAACCGATACTCAGGATAACGATATAAGGGGAAGAATTGCAACACTTAACAGCAGCCTCGAAAAACTGGGCGAACCTTGTGCATCAGTTCTTAAGATGTATTATATTGATGATCTATCGATGAATGAAATTGCCGGCAGAATGAATTATACTAATGCAGCCAATGCAAAAACCCAGAAGTACAAATGCCTTATAAGGCTTAAAAAAATATTCTTCCGCATGCAGACTAACCCGGTTAAAATTGATTAATGATGATTGAAGAACACAAAATAGCAGAACTTACCGAAAAGTACCTTAACGGCAGTTTATCTGATACTGAAAAAGAATTGTTCCTTTTAATGGTTAACTCCAACGAGGAATACAAACTGCAGTTCGAACAGTATAAAACTATTCATGATACTTTTCGCCACATTTCACTGAAAAAAGAAATATCCGAAATTATTTTCCGGACAGGGAAATTAAAAAAACAGAAACCATCGTGGTATTCGGGTGTTGTTTTGACCAGGGTTAAAATGTATGCTGCAGCTGCCGTTATTTCTGCACTTGTTGTTATAGGGACTTTATTTTCGACCGGATATTTCAGTATAAAGAAAGATCAGTCCAGTTCCTACACCCTGCTTAAAAATACATTGATCAATATTACAAAACGACAGGCCAGTTTCATGAATGCTAACAACGAAAACAAAGAGCCTATCAGCTATGCCAGCGGAACATGCTTCCCTATAAGTCTTAACGGATATTTTATCACAAGTCTTCACCTAGTTAAAAATGCATCAAATGTTTATCTGTCAAGTTCGGATGATACAACCCGTTATTTTTCAGACGTTGTGATGAGAGACTCTATACATGATATTGCAATTGTACGGATCACCGATACGACTTTTACTGCTTTCAAAACCCTGCCATTTACTATTAACGACAAGCAGTACGAAATAGGAGAGTATGTTTATACGCTTGGTTACAGTAAAGATGATATCGTTTTTAACGAAGGTTCAATCAGCTCTGTTACCGGTTATCAGGAGGATTCAACAGCATATCAGCTGTCAATTCCTGCTAACCCGGGAAACAGCGGTGGTCCTATCATTAGTACCAGTGGTGATATCCTTGGTATCCTTCTTGCCAAAAACACACACCAAACACACCCAACACA
>CAZEWB010000989.1:0-1616 GCA_964515655.1 uncultured Bacteroidales bacterium | reverse complement strand
TGTGTTGGGTGTGTTTGGGGGGGGGTTGTGATCTACGTGTTATTTGTTTTGATATGGTTAAATGTCGCATTTGTTTGAGCTTGTGTGAATTCTTCGTCCAATTCTTTAAAGATAGCTGATACAGTAGTAATGTTATGAATTCTGGCTACATTTGACCCTGTAAAAGCAAATCCTTCGGACATATTTCCTCTACAAGCTGCTAAAAGCGCATTTGCAATACAAAACGGAGTGGTTTCCGGATCACATGATTTAATGCAATGATATATACATTTCGGAGGCTTCCTCTTTCCCTCCAGTGCTTCTTCTAAAAAGCGGTTAGTTAATGCTCTCCCCGGCATACCTACGGGACTTTTGATTATCCTGATATCGTCTTCGCCTCCGGAAACAATGGCATTTTTAAATTCATCAGATGCATCGCATTCTTTGGTTGCAATGAACCTTGTTCCTATCTGAACTGCAGCAACACCTTTATTTTCAATAAACTCATAAATGTCGGCGCCGGTATAGATTCCACCTGCAGCAATAACAGGTATGTCTTTACCGTACTTTTCTTTAAGTTCCTTTGTAACGTTAAGCACTTCAGAAACCAGAACCTCCAATGTGTGATTATCAGAAAAGATATCTTCGGGCTTAAAACCAAGATGACCGCCTGCTTTTGGTCCTTCAACCACGATCGCATCCGGGAGATAGTTGTAATGCTGCATCCATTTATTACTGATAATATTTGCAGCTCTTGCTGAAGAAACGATGGGAACTAGTTTTGTTTTGTTCCCGCTCCCTTCAAGATATTTGGGCAAGTCAAGCGGAAGGCCTGCTCCGGAAAAGATCAGGTCAATGCCTTCGTCTATCGAAGTCTTTACCATGTCCGAAAAATTCGTAATGACAGACATTATATTAACTCCGAGAATTCCTTTTGTAAGACTTCTTGCTTTTCTGATCTCTGTACTGAGCGCCTCAATACTTCTTTGTCTGAAGCCCGCAGCCATATTGTTGTGTATCAAACCAATGCCTACGGTTGATATTACACCGACCCCGCCCATATTTGCTACAGCGGATGCAAGGCCTGAAAGGGAGATTCCAACACCCATTCCTCCCTGGATGATGGGAACAGGAATGTTAAAATCTCCGATGTTAAATGATTTCAATTTGAAAAAAATTAGATGTCAAGTTTTACGTTTACTGCAATAAGGCCCCTGTCACTTTTTTTAGTTTCAAAGACTACTTTCTGGTCAGCACTAAGGCTCTGTAAAGAGCTGTCTAATCCGGTACGGTGAACGAAAATATCTTCCATTCCTTTTGATTCAATGAAGCCGAATCCTTTGGATTCATTGTACCATTTTACTTTTCCTGTTGTCATAATCAATAAGAATTATTTTTTTTAGGCCTTGCTTCTGTAACAATGATGTTTCTTTCGCCCTGCAATACTCCGTTAAGCTCTTTAATAGCTCTGAGTGCAGATTCCTGATCTTCGATTGTTACAAATCCAAATCCTTTGCTTCTGCCTGAATACTTGTCAGTGATGACAGTTGCAGAGTCAATAACTCCGTACTTTTCAAACATTTTCATAAGGTCACTTTCTTTTACCTTGTAATCAAGGTTTCCAACGTAAAGTTTCA
>CAZEWB010000988.1:0-1616 GCA_964515655.1 uncultured Bacteroidales bacterium | reverse complement strand
CTTCAAACAGGGAAGTTCCCAGTGTTATCGCACCATGGTTCTTAAGTAATATCACATTTGCGTTTACAGATGCATCTCCTGCTTTTTTTGCCAGTTCAGCGCTGCCCATACAGGCGTAATCGGCAATAGCAGGTTTTCCGAGCAATGCTCTCATTTCTCCCGAAAGTCCTGTTTCCGGCGCTTTGCCGTTTACTGCGTATGCCGTTGCATATGGTGGGTGGGCGTGTACAATAGCGCAAATGTCGGGCCGTGATTTATAAATTGCAAGGTGCATGATCGTCTCCATACTTAGAATTGTTTCATTGTTACCTGGATTTCCGTCAGCATTGCACATACATATATCACCTTCTTCCAGCCGTCCTTTATCCTTTCCGGAAGGAGTGATAATGAAAAGGTCCTCATTTATTTTAACACTGATGTTACCACCCGAACAGGTAAGGAGTCCCTTGTCGTACAGGCGTTTCATGTAATAAGCCACATCGGCTTTCAGCGATTCTGTATTATTCATAACAATTGTTTTAAGTTTTTTAAATCAAAAATTCCTTTATCGGTAATAAATCCTGTAATTAGTCTGGCAGGAGTTATATCGAAAGCATGGTTCATTACAGGAAAGTTTTCAGGAATTATTCTGAATTCCGATATTTTATTTCCCAGTTTTCCTTTCATAATGCTTATTTCATTGCCGTCCCTGACCTCAATTGGGATTCTTCCCTGTCCTTTTTTCAGGCTGAGATCGAAAGTTGAGACCGGCGCTGCAATGTAAAACGGGATGTTGTTGTCGCGTGCAGCAAGTGCTTTAAGATATGTTCCGATTTTGTTGGCAGTGTCGCCGTTCATTGCAATGCGGTCGGCGCCGGTAATTACAATGTCCACATCTCCCTGTTGCATAAGAAGACCGCCGGAATTGTCGGGTATTACTGTAAACGGAATACCTTCGTTGAATAATTCCCATGCAGTGAGGTTCGCGCCCTGGTTACGTGGACGGGTTTCGTCAACCCAGACATGAACAGGAATACCCTCGCGGTGTGCCATGAAAATTGGTGAAAGCGCCGTGCCCCAATCGCCGCATGCCAGCCAGCCGGCGTTGCAGTGGGTAAGGATCTGCACAGGGCTTTGCTTTTCTTTGTACAGTTCATTTATTATTTTAAGCCCGTATGCGCCTATTTTCTTGCATGCTTCAATCTCTGTATTCATGAAAGCGGTAGCTGCTTGAGTTGCTGACTTCAGTGCTATTTCATATTTGCCGGAAAAGTCAATATTTTTTCTGACATACGTAATCCCTTTTGCAAGATTTACTGCAGTGGGACGGCAATCTGCCAGTTTTTTACACTTTTCTTCGAACACATCCGGTTTGGTGAAAAATTCTTTTATTCCCATCCTTACTCCCCAGGCTGCAAGTATCCCAATCGCCGGAGCGCCCCTTACGGTCATGTTACTGATGGCTTCTGTTATTTCTACAATGCTGTGCAATTCCTTAACAGCGAATTCAAATGGCAGCAGGCGCTGGTCAATGACTTCAATACAATCATCTGCAAAGCTAAAATTAACTGATAAGTAATCTTTGCCGTTTACTTTCATTAAAATTTCTATTTTTGCTAAATTAACCAAAGAAAATG
>CAZEWB010000987.1:0-1618 GCA_964515655.1 uncultured Bacteroidales bacterium | reverse complement strand
TGTTAAAATCCGTATTCGCCTGTCCGCGCAAACCGACCTGGGCGGTACTGCCGGCACTCGCATAAGTAAAAGTGCCATATTCAACGGCTAACACATTTGTTGTTTCTTTGAGTATGATCTGCATATTCAGGTCTTCGCCGGTGGATGTGGCATTTCTTCTGTATGACTTCCACTGAACAACAAGAATTCTGTATGGAGCAGTACCGGTAGTTTCAAAACGCAATTCCGATCCTGTCTGGGCAGCCATGTTACGGCCAAACCCAACGACCTTGTTCTGTAAAACAGTCGGCGCAGTCGATGCAGAACTGATGGCAGTATTATAATTCGGGGCGCCGTATCCCGTCATTCTCATATTGACCGAAGGTGTTTGTGTTGATTGTCCGAGGGTGATCCATCCATTGGCATTTATACCAAATACATCATAATCGTTCCCGTTAAAATGGAATGTGAAACCGATCGGCAATCCCACACCAATTGTAACTGTGTCACCCGCAGGAACTGCAGGGTCAACAAAATATTGGTTATCGGTTGTTGCTGTTCCGAGCGCTGTTCCACCGGTAATTTCAGTGTAAGTAACACTAGCCTGCGAAAATGTATAGCCGGCAACCTGGGCTACGGAATTAAAGGTCATGAACCCGACTGCCATAAGCAGTAAAAGAGATTTTTTCATATAATTGTTTGTTAAATGATTAAAATTGAAATATCAAAATTAGCAGATTTTTCAGGATTACAATAATAATCCTGCGCATTTTTTGTAAATGGTCTATTGGTTGGGCTGCTGGTTTCTGGTAGCCAGAAACCAGTAACCAGAAACCAGTGACGAGCAGCCAGTAATCAAAACCTATACCGATAGCCCATTGACTAAAGTTGCTCAACCTTTTAACCTATAACCTGATTAATCCGATCGATGCGGAAATTTATCCCGTTTGCAGTATAATAACAACTTCACTTCCTAAGCATTTTCTCTTCAGCGCTCTTATCAAACTCAAAGTAATTGCAGGTCAGTTCCGTTCCCTTGGGAATATCCCTGTTTGCTACCGAATCATTACCGCTTCCGCTGATATTGTTATCTAAAGAATGATTTACAAAACGTCCTTCGTCCACGCAGATCACCCAGCCTCCCTCGTCAGGATTAAAATAGCCATAATGCTTTATCCATTGCTGCGCTTTTAAGGGAAGTGCTTCAAGTTCAGAAGTAGTAAGTGTGAAATCAAATCCTTTTAAGAACCTCCATGTAACAGTTCCTGCAGGAATGTCTTCTGCCGCGAAAACACCCAATCCGTGTATGGAGCTGTTTGCGAGATAATATTTTATAAGAAGCATAATATAATCTTTAAAGTGTCAGCACCTGTGGGTTATTGTTTTATATCTTTTCCCATCTGATGCAGTTAGTAAGGATTCCTTACATACTGAAATCTCTTCAAGTTCTTTTTCTTTAAAGATGTTTGAGATGTGAAGTGTGATATTATTTCTTGTTGTGAGAAATAACTCAGCCATTTGTAGTTGTGTCAGCCAAACTGTTTCACATTCTATTCTTACCTCGAGGCGGGTTGATTCTTCGTCAGCCTGATATATGATGATCTCATCTTTCATATTTCAAAAGTAGCAATATATTTAT
>CAZEWB010000986.1:0-1619 GCA_964515655.1 uncultured Bacteroidales bacterium | reverse complement strand
TTATTAAAAAGTTTAATAATTTCTCTTGTCTCTCTGTAAGCATATATTACATATTATATTTATCACTCTCCCTTGTCAAGTGCCAACAATAAAAAAGACCTGAAAAAATTCAGGCCCGTTATTTTTAGGAAACTTGTTGGAGCTCAATGTTTGCTGATTCATTGCACTCCTCCTTGATGACTTTTGTTCAAGCTACGGAACATAGTTTACAGTCTATTAATTGTATTTTAGCGTCTTCGACGTCTTGTTTTTTGTGATTTAATTTGGCGTCGATGAACTTCATTAAGGTTTCAATCTGCTCTTTCTTTTTGATTCTTCGCGACCTCGCCAGTCGCAGTCTTTGTTTTTTTAGATACGCCTGCCATTTTTCTGTAATGGCGTAGGCTTTTTCCGGATTCTTTTTCCACAGTGCGTAGAATTCCATCGGTGTTAAATATCCCAATGCTTGGTGCGGACGTTTAAAGTTGTAGATATCTTCAAACTTTTTTGTTGCTTCTTTTTGCTGCTGCAAATCATTGAAAAGGTTTCCTTTTAGATAAAATTCATTGTCATCGGTCAGATGTGACCGTTCAACTCTCGGGTTGTCGGTCGGAGTGCTTCTGTTAGAATAAAAATGGAACACGTTTTCCTTTTTTAATTCTTTTGAAAAATCATTGTTGTTTTCAAATCCGTTGTCCGTGTTCTCACAAGCTACCTTAAACGGAAATCTTTTAACTGCTTCTTTGTGCAAGGCGATTGTCGTAGCCGTGTCCTGCTGGTCAGACACTTCCAGCGCGCGTATCCTTGTAAAAGAATCTGTTTCAGTGAATTGGTAGAAGTAGTTGTCTTTGTGCTTTCCTGCATGTTCTTGCTTGGGTTTTACGAGGTATTTCATATCTTTTTCCACCAGTGCTCCGGGCGCGTAATCTTTGAGCTTGCTTGGCGGACGGAATTTAACTTTGAGAAGTATGTTTTCTGATTCTCTGTATTTTTTGTTCCCAAACCCTTTCATATTTTTCAAAGATATTTTAGGATTTATTCTTTTGTGCTTGTGCAGATATTTGTTCACGGTGTTGTGATTTACTTTGATTTTGTAATCACGAAGCATTGCAACCGCTATTTTTTCCTTGCCCCACGAGTTCAGCGATTCGTCTCTGATTTTGATAATTAATTTTTCAGTTTCCCTTGGGATTCTGTTTCTGTTTTCCGTGTTGCCGGGCGCCTTTGACTCGGGTTCCAAACATCTCGGGTCTTTGTTGTTTTGTTCGAATGCCTGTTTCAGATGCGACATCCACATTCTTGAAATCCCAGCTTTTCTGGACGCCGAGGATACGTTTCCTCTTTGGTCATAGTACAAAATATACAGCCACCGCAGATGCCTCTTTGCATTTTCTGACAAATGATAATGATTTGGATTTAACTTCGTTTCCGCTAACGATTGCATAACATTGGTTGAGTTAGTTTTTACTAACTCCATCCAACTCCTAACCGACTCATTTTGCAACATATTTTTAAGTGCTCATACTGTAAAGTGTACCATAGGCGAGTGCAATATCTTGATAATTGGCAAAAAATACCTTATACTTATTATTAAATGGGGCGCGTAGTTCAGTGGTAGAACGCTGTCCTGATAAGACAGA
>CAZEWB010000985.1:0-1624 GCA_964515655.1 uncultured Bacteroidales bacterium | reverse complement strand
CGCTATGCAAACCCTGATGTTCTAAGGGGTCTTGTTGAAGAAGCCAACACGATACGGGTAACTGTGCTGCCTGCCGGAGAAAATCCCCAGAATTTTATTGATGCGAATGACTTTACCTTATTCGGGTACATGTCCGTTACAGATTTCGATCTGGATATACGCCCGCAGAATAACGGTAAACAGGAAATCTATATAAAGCCTGTTAAAGTCTATGAGTTAAAAGAAATGATTGATATACCTTATTATAATAGTTTCAAATGCACTTCATTTCTGGAACTCCTGGCCGATGAATTTGAAAGGATAAAAATCCGGGCAGAGAAAATCCTTGAATTGGCCAATGATGAAAAACTTACCAGTGCATACGCAAACAAGCATGTTCAGAAGGCCAAGAAAATGTTCCATGATTCAAAGCGTGTATTGAGAGAAGTGCAGGCTACCGATAACCCGGAGGATATCTACATTTTCTTTGCCCTGAATCTGTATATTGTCCGTACTATCCTTTTTTATCAGAAAATGTTCAAGCCATACCTGAAGCACGAACCCGATACTGAAGAGAAATTGATACACGAAGTCCTTATAGAACTCTCGCTGAAAAAACTTTGCTCCCTCTTTCCTTCAGAGAAATCAAGCTACTGCAACTTTGTAAAAAAGTCTTACATAGATAAGACAAGCCATCCAGAGAATATTGTGAATGAACCCCAAACAGAGCACGAAAAAGACTACAATCAAAAAAAGTCTGTCCAGACGGCACAAGGGAAGTGGCCATACTCACCAGGCAGATGGAACGGCCAGATTAATGCTTTGGTGAATGTGTTCATTCAACTTACTGAGGAGACTAAGATTTCAGGGAGACCCGTTTTTGAAATCCCTGATGAAGACTTGCTGAATCTTATCCTTACCAACTTCCGGGACAAACAGGGCAATGAACTCAGCTTTTATACCATTCGCACTTTGCTTGATAAAACAAGGATTGACAAACGTCTGCATCCGCAAAGCCCCAAGCGGGTTGATGTTGCCCGGAATATAAATCCCAAAAAGTAGAGAAGTATCCCCCAAAAACAGGAAAAAGGTCTTTTTTAAGCTAAAAGACTTTTTTAGACTTTTTAGACTTTTTCATCGGTTGTAATCTTGCACCGGATCAAGTTGCAACTGACCATTCATCGAATGTTTAAAATCTAAAAAATCTTTCTTATGGACGTAATAACTATGGAATCGGCTGTCTATGATAATATCATGGCTAAGCTCAACAAATTTGAGGAGGAACTCAAAAAAACAGTACGACACGCCAGCTATCCTTTGAGTGAACGTTGGCTCGATACAGAAACCCTGTGCAAAATCTTTAACTGTTCAAAGCGCACTATACAAATGTACCGTGATGAACATATGCTTCCTTTTTCCCAGATCAAACACCGCATGTTTTATCGTGCGAGTGATGTGGAGAAATTCCTGAATGAAAACCTTAAAGTGATCCGTGAAAACGGCGGAAGGAGGAGAAGGTCATGCAATCAGTAAGCATCTTCAAAAACTTTACCGAAGTATCGGAAAACCTGCCCATTGATGCAGTCATTGGAAAAAGACTACAATCAAAAAAAGTCTGTCCAGACGGCACAAGGGAAGTGGCCAT
>CAZEWB010000984.1:0-1628 GCA_964515655.1 uncultured Bacteroidales bacterium | reverse complement strand
TGTTGGGTGTGTTTGGTTTGTTGGTGGGAAGGAAACTTCAACCTGTTTTAAAAGCTGGTCTTTGTCGGCTTCGTCAACCAGAAGAACAGCCCATGATGTTTTTTCGTCACGGCCCCCGCGGCCTGCTTCCTGAAAATATGCTTCGAGCGAGTCGGGCGGTTCAATGTGGACAACAAATCTCACATCCGGTTTATCTATGCCCATGCCGAATGCGTTTGTAGATACAATGATCCGTGTCCTGTTCTCTTTCCAGTCAGCCTGCTTTTTGCTGCGTGTATCGTAATCAAGACCGGCATGATAATAGTCCGCCGACTGGCCCTGTGAACGCAGCAGATTTGCATATTCGGCAGTTTTGCGCCTGTTACGCACGTACACGATCCCGGTGCCTCCGGTCTTGCTGCATATCTCAAGAAGTTTTTCGTTCTTTTTGCCGGTGTTACGTACCAGATAGATCAGATTTTTGCGTTCGAAGCTTTTCTGGAAGACATTCTTCTGTTTGAATTTAAGCTGGTCCTGAATATCAACAACAACATCAGGCGTGGCAGTCGCGGTGAGCGCCAGTATAGGAATGTCAGGGATATACGGTCTTATTTCTGCTATCTTTAAATACGAAGGCCTGAAATCGTATCCCCACTGCGAAATGCAATGCGCTTCGTCGACGACAAGAAAAGTAATTTTTAATCGCGGTAAAATTGCTCTAAAATATTCCGTGCCAAGCCGCTCGGGTGATAAATACAGAAAGCGGATCCTGGGATCATTAAGACAATTTGTGAACGTTGTTTCTATTTCACGGCTTTCCATTCCAGAACTCACCATTACTGCAGGAATTCCTTTCTGGTTCAGGTTCTCTACCTGATCTTTCATAAGCGCTATCAGTGGTGTTACGACAAGGCATAACCCTTCTTTCATCATTGCCGGAACCTGAAAACAAATCGACTTTCCACCACCCGTTGGAAGAAGACCAAGAGTGTCGCTCCCTTCATAAACAGAACGGATTATATCCTCCTGCAACGGGCGAAAACGGGAATATCCCCAGTGCTTCTGTAATGTTAACTCAAAGTTGTTCATTCATATCAATTCAATACAAAGATAAGGCATTTGGTGAAATTTATGACAAAGCATCTTGCTTAAACAAAATTTAAAAACACCTAACACTTAACACTTAACTCGCGGTAATAGATTTGATTAACAGAAAGTTATTTAATAATTAAGTGTTAAGTGTTAAGTGTTTATTTTTCCTCATTACCAGGTTCCGGTTTACATACAATGAAAGTGCAATGCAAAGAATAAAAACTATCAATGTAACAATGTCTGTTATGTCCTTATCCGGCACAACCCCTGTAAGTTCAGCAACGAGGAACTGTATATAAGAATTGTACTGAATAGGATCACCCAACGCTGCCCGTACCTGCCAGTGCCAGTCGGTGCAGATGCAGTAGCCCCAGCCGTACCATATGCCCAGCACAAACCACGAAAGCAAAGTGAGACCGATAGTAATAAGGTGTATTTTTCTTGTTTTCTTCCATATCCAGCCCGTCATGTTAAACAGAGTGAATGCAGTGTGGAATACAATAAAGAATATGTCGAGAAATTTCAGCATGAAAAAAACTTTACAAATATAATAAATG
>CAZEWB010000983.1:0-1630 GCA_964515655.1 uncultured Bacteroidales bacterium | reverse complement strand
AAGACCTTTCTCGTCCATCATGTTGTCTGAAACAACAGATCTGATGGGGATCATAACAGGCTCAAGGATTGACCTGACATCATTATTTTCGTCGAAACTTAATGCAGAAGATAAACTCATTTTAGTTGTCATCGAAACAACGTTTAGTGTGAAGTTCGACAGGTACACATCATCTTTCATTAATTGTAATGATTCAAGAGAATTATTCGTCATCTTATACCATAATGAAAGATTCATCACGATTGCTGATGCCCAGGGATGAGGCGCCATGCAGTTCATTTTGAACAGGGAGTCGGCATCAAGAAGCAACCTGCCGCAGTCGTTGAGTTGTTTGCTGTTCTTCTTTTCATCGGAAGCGTAATACTCGTTTATCATGTAGTTGGTGGCAATATTGTTCAATAACAGGTAGTATGCAGGCTTCTGATAAGTTCCGTTTATCTCAATTATTTTTTTTGATTCCAGTAATAACCCTGCAGCGCGTTCGTAATTGCCAATATTATAATTAAGGGCGCCGTAGTTGTTCAGGCAGATCGCAAATGTTGTGTTTGCTGTGTCGGAGTTCTTTTTGTATAACCGGACTGCTTCGCTGAACTGTTTCTCAGCTTTTATAAAATTTGCATTGAAATAGTAGAATACTCCAAGATTATTCACTGCATTCGCATAAGCAGGATCTGATCTTCCATATTCCGATCCGCACAACAGTACTATATCCGACAACATGGATTCGGCCATAGGAAAGTTCCCGATATTATTGTAGAAACATGCCATATCCGATTTAAAGACTATTTCCTGTTTCCGGAATTTTCCATTGTTCTTATCGAATATTGCCTGGGCCTTTTTATAGTATTCCCCTGCTTTCCTCAGTAACACTATATCGTTAATTGCACAGCCAAAGTCATTATATACCGCAGCATAATCAGACAGTATTTCGGCATGCTTTATACTTTCGGGGCCATTGATCTTTTCTGACAATTTCTCACATTTTTTCATCTGAACAAGGCCATCCTCGTAATAACCGGCCTTCCTGCAAATGACCGATGCGGCATCAAGAGCAGAGATGTAATCCTTATCCCCGGTCTTTTTCAATGATTCTCTCAGAGATATTTCCTCAAGAATATAATACTTTGCCTTGAAATAGCTGCCAAGATAAAAATGCGAAAGAGATAACCGGTGCAGGACGTCAGCGTATTCAATGCTGTTCTCCCCTGGATTGGCTCTTATGATTGTGGCTGACTCTTCGGCCCGGAATAATGCAGAATCGAAACGGTTTTGTTTCATGAAATTCAGCCAGAGATCGTCTGCTGTGCCTGTTTGAGAATAGCATAGTGTAACTGAGAAAAGGAAAATAAGCAGAAACAATGACCTCATAAAAGTGGTTTGAAAATAAATCTAAAGTTACCGATAATTCTGAGAAGTAGCAGTCTTGATTTTATTGTGCCATAATAAGGCTAAAATAACATTTTAAATTGTTGATGCTATTATTTATAAACAGAAGGACATGGTTTTTGCAATCCCGAAGGGATTGAACCCCAATAACCCTCGGCGAAGCCGGGGGTAGAAAACAAAGCTTAACATCAACCCTGAAGGGCATATGCGTCAACTTAATTGCTATTTCTTTTTGCTAATCAGC
>CAZEWB010000982.1:1315-1631 GCA_964515655.1 uncultured Bacteroidales bacterium | reverse complement strand
ACTGGTATATCTCTTTGCGCTTATTTTCGTCAAGATTTATTTTGTTGCTGTAAAAATCACGGCTGAGATTATTGATGCCCCATTTATCAACACTGATGTTTTCAGGGAGAATATGTGTATTGTAAAAAACCCATATATAATGTTGAAAGGACAGGCTGGTATGCTGACCCTTTAATTCCGCTTGAAAAATATACAGATTTAAGTGACGGGCTGATATTCAGCAACACATCATTCCCCTTTGAAATCAATGCAAATGAATCAAAAGCATTATGGATCAATTTTCAAATTCCAAAAAACAACCAAACACACCCAACAC
>CAZEWB010000982.1:0-1305 GCA_964515655.1 uncultured Bacteroidales bacterium | reverse complement strand
TGTGTTGGGTGTGTTTGGTTTTGTTTTTAACCTTTATTATCTCGAATATATTGATCCTGGGAAAAGGCAGGAATTTGAAGCAGGGGATATACAGATCTGTGATTGAAATATCAGTACTGACAGATGAAGGCAAACCTGTATCACAGCAGGCAGATATTTACATAAAAGTTTTCGATTACACACTGCCAAGAACATTTAACCTCAGGACAGCAATAAGTTTCAACCCGCATAAATACAATGAATTTTACAGCAACAAAATAAATCTTGACGAAGATAAGCGCAAAGAGATATACCAGTTCCTGTTAAACTATAGATTAAATCCCACATGCACTTACAGCGAATATTTTCCACCTCTTGAAGACTGGCAGTGGTGTATTGACAGGGGAGCAAATGCTTTTAACCTTTATTATCTCGAATATATTGATCCTGGAAAAAGGCAGGAATTTGAAGACACTCTTAAAAACAAAATCGTCTATCTTAAAGAACACGGCCTTGCAAAATACGCATACATATTTGCTTTTGACGAATTAAAAAGGCCCTATTACACAAAGTTCAAAGAAATGGTTTCGCTGGTAAGAAATATAGACAGTCATATACCTATTGCATGTGATATTCCGCTGAATCAGGAACTTAAAAATTATATTAATATATGGATTCCTCCTTTAGAAGACTATGATTCACTCAGTACCATGCAAATAAAAAAGGCAGATGACGAAATATGGTGGTTCACATGCTGCTTCCCTTTAAACGGATACCCTAATTTCTTTATCGAACGACCGGCCGTTACACCGCGCATCATGTTCTGGCTCGCAAGCAAATATGACATAAGCGGGTTCTTTTACTGGGAAACTGTGCAGTGGTATGCCAATTACATGCATAAAAATCTTTATCCCGTTGACATAAGCCATGAAGACAGTATGCTAGTGGACAAAATAAAACAAGGTTATAGATGGCCGGATATACCATGGAATCCGTGGAATAACTATTGCGCTTACCGCTTTAACGGTGACGGACAGCTTATCTATCCGTGGAAAAACGGAGAACTTATCCCTTCAATAAGACTAATAAACCTGCGCGATGGCATCGAGGATTGTGAAATGCTTTATCAGTTAAAGCAATTGAGAAAACATTACGAAAAAGAAAATAAGAGGGCTGTGATATCTGAAATTGACAGGCTGCTGGAAAAAGCATATTCAATGGTTCCTAAAATAAACAGCTATGAAGACAATCCGGATAAGCTGCTGGAAACAAAAAAAGAAGCAGGAATAATTCTGGAAAAATATAACAAGTAACCTCACCCACAAA
>CAZEWB010000981.1:0-1634 GCA_964515655.1 uncultured Bacteroidales bacterium | reverse complement strand
AAGCGTTTTTGCGTACTTTTTTCGCTTTAAAAAAGTCATTAGAGGTTTGGAGAGAATCTCCAACACTAAATATTGTTTGTGAATATCTTTTTGGGCAACACCTCAAATTAGTATTTAGCCCCGGACTGCTTGTTCAAATTCCCCCGCATTTCGTATATTTGCTTTAAATATGAAAGGCGGTAACAATTAAGATGAAAATAATTGCCTTACAAATATTAATACTCTTACTGATCTGTTCATGCAACTCCACACAGGACAATCAGAATATTAGCAACAACAATATTACAGATAGTGTTGTAGTGTCTGAGAGTACTGCCTACTTGTTTCCTGAACTTGAAATTCCTGCCGGTTTTTATTTTGATACCATTGCAGTTTATGATCCTCTTTCGCGGGCAAATTATGTTTCATATTTTTTCATATCGTCAAAGCCGGAGATGAAGGAGTTCAACAATGCAATTACTGCAGCAATGGAAAAGCAGATAAGGTACGAGCAGTCGTTTGTTGACCCTTACAACGGAGATTCTCCTGCCGATCCTATATACACTTATGATCTCGGACCTGTTAAATTTTATTCTGACGACCGCCTTATAAGCATCACTCACGTTGCCGACACATACACCGAGGGAGGGAACCACCACAATTACTCATGGTTCACATTCAACTTCGACCTGAAGAAGAACAGGGTCATCCGCTTCAGCGATGTTTTTTTATTGAAAAGCCGCAAGGATTCTGTTGCTTTTGTTGAATTTGTCATAAGGAATGAGGTAGAGGATTGCATGGACTGGAGTTTGCCTTTCGACTCAGTTGATTTCTCTTTCACCGACAGCGGAATGTACATCAATCCGGAACTGTCGTGGGCATGTGCACAGAACCGTTCGTTCATACCTGACGATAGTCTGGACAAGAATTTTATAAGTAAATGGGTGAAGAACAAATGATCCTGACATATATGAAAAAACTTCTGACATTCATTCTTGTAGTTACATTTACAAGCATTGCATCAGGGCAAACAGATACAATAATTGTAGAGAACATTGTAAAGTTCTATGTGTACAATGATAAGAATTATCCCAACACCGATGCTGTGGATTTTATAATGAAAGTGACCAATCATACAAAAAGACCTATTCCCGACCTCAGCGTTACCAACAGATCGAAAAATGTGAACTTTTACATAAACGGAAGGATAGATAATCCTTTGAGTTTGTATAATGGCCCCGAATCAGATTACGGAGGAAAGGTCATAGCAGCAGACTCGACTGAGACATTCGATTCCGGGGGGTGGGTGCTTAGTACCGATTCAGGTATCATAAATAAATACGGTAACGAATTTACGGTTCAGTGGGAATATATGAAGGTTAAATCGAAAATTGTAAGAGTGAACCTGAAGGATAAAAGTTTTAAGACGGTTGAATAATTGCATAGTCGCAGTCACTCGCTCCCGATAGCCATCGGGAACGCGAGCTACTGCGTGTAGCCATATATGCTTGAAACGGGGCAAATTGTCGCATTTTTGTTAATGGTTTATGGGTTGGGCGGCTGGTTTGGTTGAAAGTCACTGGTCAGTTGTTAAAGACTTAAAACTATAGCCCATTGACTAAACCAGTTGCTCAACCTATCAACCTATAACCTGA
>CAZEWB010000980.1:0-1635 GCA_964515655.1 uncultured Bacteroidales bacterium | reverse complement strand
ATCAGGATGCATGCCGGCTCTGGGGGGATCCGTGATTATAAGATCAGGAATACCATTTTCAGCAAAGAAATCTTTCGAGAGCACTTCTTTCATATCACCATGGACGAACTTTGTATTTTTTATTCCGTTTATTTCTGAATTTATCCGGGCATGTTCTGCTGCTTCGGCAATGTATTCCACACCAATTGTTTTTAGAGCGAATGGCGCAAGGTAATTGGCAATTGTTCCTGTCCCGGAATACAGGTCGTATACCGTTTCATTTCCGGATAATGAACAGAACTCTTTAACAGCCCTGTACATATTCAGTACCTGACGGCTGTTTGTCTGAAAAAATGAAAGAGGGCCGATACGGAATTTTAAGCCGTCAAGAATTTCCGTAATAAACTCACTTCCATAAATCCGGTACGGTCTAAGTCCGTCAGTTGAATCATTGAAATTCGGATTAATAAGGAATACAAGAGAAGTGATCTGGCTGAATTCGGCGAAGAGATCTTCTTTTAGTGTTATTACCGCATCTTCGCTGGCCTCGTGCAGCATAATGATCACCATAACTTCACCTGTGGTTGTATTTCTGACGGACACTGTGCGGAACAATCCTGTGTGTGTAATAATATTATGAAAAGTAAATCCATTTTCAATTACGAATCTTTTAACAGAATGCCGTATCTTATCAGAAATATCATCCTGCAGGTAACATTTTTCGATATCCAGTACTTTGTCGAAGTGTCCCGGAATATGAAAACCGGCCGCAGGACTGAATAAAACACCTTCATCTAATTGCTTCCGGGTAAGCCAGCCTCGTGGAGAAAAAGTAAACTCCAGTTTGTTCCTGTATGAAGTTGTATCAGGTGACGGAATGATAGGCAGTATAACTTCGGGAATAATATTTCCTATGTGTTTCAACTGATCAACAACCTGTTTTTGTTTATACTCAAGTTGCTTTTCGTATGGTATATGCTGCCAGCGACAACCTCCGCAAATCCCGAAATGACTGCAGAACGGTTCTATTCTCAAAGGTGAAGGGGAGATCATTTTCTCAATCAGTCCCTCGTAAAATGAACTTTTATTACGAATTATCCTTACATCAATAACATCACCGGGTGCTGCATACGAAACAAAAACGATCTTGTCTCTGATCTTTCCGAAAGCCTTGCCCTCCGCTGCAAAACCGGTTATTTCAACATTTTCTTCAATGTAATTTTTCTTACTCCTGCCCATACGACAAAGTTATTCTATTTTATGCATTCTTTAAAAATTAAACCTAAAATCGAAGCTGAAAACCCGGGTCTTGGTTTAAGGTCTTGGCTGCGAGTCAGGTCAATGGTCTTGGTTATGTGTCCGGACTTAACCACAGACCATGACTAATAACCAGTCCCGCAGCCAAGACAATTGACCAAGACATATTCGGACTCCCTGCATAGGTCTTCCACACCTTCTGCGTAAGCAACATAACAAAAAATTTCGCGCAGCGAATATCAATTGTATTTCAGCGAAGCGAATATCAATGACCTTTTCTCCTTAAATTAACTATTACTTTTGATACCTCGCAAATCCTTTCTAATTTTGTCCCGAATAAATAATAATGGTTTCGTTAGAGGATATCCGGGTCAAAAACACCCAAACACACCCAACACA
>CAZEWB010000979.1:0-1635 GCA_964515655.1 uncultured Bacteroidales bacterium | reverse complement strand
GTTGTTAATCACTTTTATACACTGATAAAACACATGAAATAATTGACAAGATACAAAAATATTATGAAAAAGTTAAAAGAATAGAAAGAAATAAACATCGATTAAAACTACTTTGGAAATGCATAGAACCATGCTTTCGTTTTTGCTTTAACATTTTGAATATCTCCTATTAATATATGTTTTTTATGATGTTGGTACTTCCAGACACTTCTCGGCAATAGTATAAACCATATCTCTTTGGAAGTTATAGTCTGCTATCTGGCCGGTAGTATTATCAGTTTTTACAAAGCTGCCGATTCTGGTCTGAGTATTGCCTTCGGGATCAATAGTATTGCTGACATCTGACTGAGTGCTGATGGATTGAATGCCTAATTCTTCTAATGTATGCAGTTCATCCGGCAACGATAATCCGTCCCCATCTGCGTCCTGCCAGATTTTCAATTGATTAAATGCTGCATCATTGCCGTCAACCTTCCCGTCAGAGTTTATATCCATCTCCGCTAGCGCCTGAAAACCATTATCCGCCTTCTGCCCATTGTTCAGGAGAGTTTCATTGCCGAATAATTCCTTACCGTCATTAATAATACCGTCACCGTTGACATCCCTTACCAGCAGCCCGTCATCTGAGCTTGTCCACCCCGTCTGTTCGGCAAAACCATCGCCAGCATGATCGAAATAGGCTCCGCTTTTTACTGAAATTGTTTCAACCCCGTCATTATCTACGTCGAGAATGATTGGCGATCCAAGCTGTTCTGCTTGATTGAAAAGATCTCTTAATCCATCAAGAGCATTATTCAATCCGAAACCCATATACTGCCAATAAGGATTAAAAAAGCTGTTTCGACAAAATTCGGAAACAATGCCAATAAATCTGGAAATATCCCGGCTTCACTAAGGCCTCTTAGCGCCCATGTAGCGCATTGGCTCCCGGTAAATACATTGTAAGCTGGTGGTTTTATGTTTATATAGGTCATCAGTTTATCGTATTGTTCATTACTGATATTCATTTTGCCGGTTGTTTCCTGCCACTCATGATTAGTATCATCATGTACCTTTCCTCTGTCGATAAGTCTTCCTGAAGCTTCGGGTCCAAACCCATATCCTTGAGAGTTACCATCTGGATGATCAACTATTATAAAAGTATGAGGTACTCCTACAACATCAGTTCGAATTTCAATAGTCGGCATAGTTATTCCTCCTTTTCAAAGTTAATTGAAGAATTGTCTTTTTTGTTGAAAATAATTTAACATCTTCATATTTCGTTTGACGGTACACATAAAGCTTATGCGTTATTCCTGGGTTTTTTGCATGTGCCTCTATATAAACATTCACGATCTTTTTAACTATCATTGGATCGGTGATGCCATATACTGAAATTTCAATATCTGATGAAGGTTGAAATAATATATATTGCTTCTTGTTACAGTCATTTTTGTTATCACATAGTCTCTCAGATATAAGTATGGTTTGTATCTGGTCAATTATTTCATGTGTTTGATCAGTGTATAAACGTGATTCACCACAGCCTATCGCACAAACAGATGATGAAAAAGTTAAAAGAATAGAAAGAAATAAACATCGATTAAAACTACTATGGAAATGCATAGAACCCACAAACCAAACACACCCAACACA
>CAZEWB010000978.1:0-1636 GCA_964515655.1 uncultured Bacteroidales bacterium | reverse complement strand
TATAATTACGTTGCTGAACTTTTATTACTTCGTATTCAAGTGGCTCTTTGTTCAGTTCGAATTGCGGGCCCGGTTTGTATTCCCATGCTGCAACATAACTGAATTCAGCATCATTGCGCAATGCTTCTCCTTCTTCTGTCTGACTTTCTTCGCGGAAATGACCGCCGCATGATTCTTTTCTGTTCAAAGCATCCATAGCAAGAAGTTCGCCCATTTCGAGGAAGTCAGCAACACGTCCTGCCTTTTCAAGTTCAGGGTTAAATTCATCACGGCGTCCGGCCACATACACATTCTTCCAGAACTCTTCACGAAGTTCCGGAATGAGTTTGATAGCCTGTTTAAGCCTCTCTTCGGTCCTTCCCATCCCGACATTTTCCCACATGATCTTACCAAGCCTTTTATGGAAGGTGTCGACAGTTTCATTACCACTTATCGAGAAGAATTTTTCTATACGTTCAACTACATCTTTATGCACATCGGCAAATTCCTGAGTGTCGGTTTTGAAACGTGGTGTTTTAATATCACCTGCAAGGTAGTCGCCAAGTGTATATGGAAGCACAAAATATCCGTCAGCCAATCCCTGCATAAGAGCAGAAGCGCCAAGGCGGTTAGCGCCGTGATCACTGAAATTAGCTTCACCGGCCACAAACAGTCCCGGAATAGTTGACATCATATGATAATCAACCCAAAGACCTCCCATAGTATAGTGAACAGCGGGATAAATCATCATAGGAACATTGTAAGGATCGGCATCCACGATTTTTTCATACATCTGGAACAGGTTACCGTAGCGTTCTTCTATAACGTTTTTACCGAGTCGTTTTATCGAATCCTCGAAATCGAGATATACAGCGAGTCCGGTATTGTTTACGCCAAATCCATTGTCACAACGCTCCTTGGCTGCTCTGGATGCAACGTCACGGGGAACGAGGTTTCCGAAAGCAGGATAGCGTCGTTCCAGGTAATAATCGCGGTCTTCTTTGGGAATATCCGTTGGTTTCATCTGGCCTTTCTGCAGTTTTTCGGCATCTTCTTTCTTTTTCGGCACCCAGATACGGCCGTCGTTACGCAGACTTTCGCTCATGAGAGTAAGTTTTGACTGATATTCGCCATGAACGGGTATACAGGTCGGATGTATCTGTGTATAGCAGGGATTGGCAAAAAGCGCACCTTTGCGGTGGGCCTGCCAGATGGCCGATACATTTGAACCCATAGCGTTTGTAGAAAGGAAATACAAATTTCCATAACCTCCGGTAGCAAGAATTACTGCATGAGCAGAGTGGCGTTCTATTTCGCCGTTAACGAGGTCGCGGGTAATGATACCCCGTGCTTTCCCGTCAATCAGAACTACGTCAAGCATATCCCTTCGCGGAAACAGTTTAACATTTCCCAGTGCGATCTGACGATTCAATGCTCCATATGCACCCAGAAGCAGTTGCTGACCAGTTTGTCCCCTTGCAAAAAAAGTACGCGACACCTGTGCTCCGCCGAAGGACCGGTTGTCGAGGTAACCGCCGTAATCCCTTGCAAACGGGACGCCCTGAGCCACACACTGGTCTATTATAGCATTGCTTACTTCTGCGAGTCTGTATACATTAGCTTCTCTGGCCCAACCACACCAAACACACCCAACACA
>CAZEWB010000977.1:0-1643 GCA_964515655.1 uncultured Bacteroidales bacterium | reverse complement strand
TTTGAAATTATTTTATAATCATTTCCACCCATCATGGCAATGTCAAACCCGCTTCTTCTTATAACTTCGAAATCAAATACAACCGAGGGTGTGTTATTTTTAAATTCTGTAAATGTCAGGTATCCGCCTTTTAGTTTTGTGACCTTTATAGTTTTATTGATAATATTATTATCACTGTTGGTAATTATATTATAAGAATTTACGGAGTCTTTGTCAAAATATTCAGTCGTTTTTTTTCGATAATATTGTTCATAATCAGAAGTCTTTATTATATACAGATTAGTATCATTTGAATTAAAAAGCCTGTAGCTCAAAAAGGTGATTTTATCTTCTATTATCACACATTTTATTGTGTCGGCACCGCCATTCCTTATGATCAGGTCCTGTGCGTTGCATGATAGTGAACAGATAAGAACAAGAACAATGATCTCTGACATTTTCCTTACGTTTCTGTACAGACCGGAATAACTCATTTTAGTTTTTCCTTATATTATTTATCAGCGAATCCTCTTCCTGTGCTTTCAGTTCAATTACTGATGATGTCTTACTGTTCGGTATTGTCATCGACAGGACATATTGTTTTATCAGCCATTTGTCATTAAGTTTTACAACAACACCCGACCCTCTGCATATCTTCATTCTTGTTTCCAGTAATTCGTCGAACCATGCGATGTCCTTGTTCCTGCCAAAATAAATGTGACGGTCGATCGATCTAAAATTCCATGTGGTCTTTTTGTCGAAATAAGGTCTTGCCCATTTCATGTATGAATTTTTATCCCAGTTCTCGGTAGCGTCGGTGCCAATGAACGTCGCATCGTCAGCAAAGAATGCAAAATATTTTTCGTAGTCGGAATTTGCAGCAGCAATATTGAAAGAATCGAGCATCATTGCTATTTGTTCCTGGCAGGTTGAAATGGAGGTGGTGTCGGTCTCTGCCGAATTTTCAGTGTTAACGGAGCATGAGGAAAGAAAGACTATCAGCACAGGGAATGAGATTAATGAATATATTGTTTTCATCTTTCAAAATTAGTAAAATTATTGTTTTCTGATTAAAATAATTGTCGGGAAAAGTATGCTGTTTGCCTTTAAACAAACCAAAGGTACAAAAGTTTTGGATTGGGAAAGGTATTGAGTATAAAGCTATAGTGGAAATCTGGCGCACATTCTTTCGCACATTTGCCATCACACACATAAATTCTATATACCGGTGCGGTGGCTAGTGCGCCTGCCGAACCTTATACCTTGTTTTTTTCCGCATTAAGTATTTCCATCACCCCAACTTCATATGCGTCGAGGGATTTTGCTCTTTTGATCTTCATAAGTCCTTTGTGCGGGTTACTGAATGAAGGAGCAAAGTATTCCCACAATGACCACATCTTCATAAGCAGGTGGCTTTCGCCGGATAAAGCCTGTTCGTATTCTTGGAACAGGGTGTCGTGAAACTTTTTAAAAGTGTCAAGCCGTTTGGCCGGGTAATCTGTTTTGTTTTGCTTTATCATGTCCGGAAGGAAAGGATCGGCTATCATTCCGCGGCCGAGCATCCAGTGTTTTATCGTAGGAAAGCGTTTCGCCATTTCCTGAAAAATTTATACAGAGGTAATGTCTCCGTTATATATCAGGGTATGGCTTGTACTTTCGATACA
>CAZEWB010000976.1:0-1644 GCA_964515655.1 uncultured Bacteroidales bacterium | reverse complement strand
TGAGTACATTTTTTTATGCCCATTATGGACTTAAACTTATTAAGTAATGGTATAATATGAGTGTCGGTGATCTTATGGAAGGTCATGAATACCGGAGCAAAGATAAGGTTAAGGAAAACTGAGATACTGAACGCAACCAGCACTCTTGTCCATCCAAGACCATTATCGAATGCGGCAAGGACATCAGTCTGTTTCATTGATTCCACAGCGTTCTCAAGTTTACAGGCTTCAGCGAGGAATGCAGGTACCCCTTTGGAAAACACAGTGAACATGGCGCTGATGATCACTCCAAGCACACCCCAGACAATGGCTCTGGGAATAAGTCCGAAGCCGGGTGCAGTATAAGAACCGGTCTTAATGCGAAGTCCGATAGTTTCTCCCATAGTTGCAAGCAGAGCAAATTTCAGAAAACCGGTATATACCCACATGTCTTTATTAAAAAGGAATTCTTTCTGAAAATCCGAAAGAAAAGGAAATGGCAGAAAAGGAGCAATTATTATGATGCTGATAATAGCAAAATACAGATCCTTCTTTTTCATGAACGAAATTTTTGGCAAGATAATTCAAAAAAACTAACGGATAATCATTATAGTTATTTAAAGTGTTGGAAGCACGAAGTTGGAAGCACGAAGCCGCATTTGCGCGGATAGTGAGCGGTGATTTGTAAACCCCATTCACCGGCTCATGCCACCCCTCAACTTCGCGCTTCGTGCTCCTGACTTCCGACACTTTAAATAAACACACACTTTTTTTGTTAGACTAATAAATCAAATTGGTATAAAATAATTCTGTAACATGAATTCTGTTGGGTCACAACAATTCACTTATGCTCATATGTGATTATCTGATATTTAATTAAAAATTTATTAAAATGTTGTAAAACAGCAAATAGTAATTGTGTCATATGTCGCGAAATGTTTATTTTTGAAAAAAATTGAGTTTATGGGAATGACAATTTTAGAAAAAATAATTGCCTCACATTCGAGGTACGAAAGTGTAAAACCCGGTGATATCGTTGATGTTTCGATTGATGCAAGGGTAGCACGCGACTTTGGCGGAGCCAATGTAGTAAAGAATCTCAAGGACAATGGTCTGGAGGTTGATGATCCCTCGCGTACATTATTTACTTTCGATTGCAATCCTACAGGTCCCGACCAGAAGTATGCCGAAAACCAGCATATATGCAGAATGTATGCCCGTGAAAAGGGATTAAAGATATACGATATCAACGATGGAATTGGCACTCACATTGCAATTGACCACGGTCTTGTATATCCCGGAAGTACGTTCGTTTCCACCGATTCTCATGCAAACATCATGGGCGCCGTAGGTGCCTTCGGGCAGGGCATGGGCGATCAGGATATTGCTGTAGCATGGGCACGCGGGGCAGTTTGGTTCAAAGTTCCTGAATCGGTAAAACTGAATTTCACGGGTAAACCGGCAAAGAATATCACTGCAAAAGATTTTATTCTGAATCTTCTTAAAAAATACGGCGCAAATAAACTTCTTGGATACTCAGTGGAATTATATGGAGAAGCAATAGACAGCCTTAATCTGGATGACCGCATCACTATATCTTCTATGGGAACGGAAATGGGAGTTATCGCGATTATGTTCCCGCCGTCTAAAGAAGTTGTGGATTAT
>CAZEWB010000975.1:0-1644 GCA_964515655.1 uncultured Bacteroidales bacterium | reverse complement strand
ATCTTTTTATAAAAATGGTCTTTGCCGTCAACTATCTTTTTGGTCGTGGTCTTGTCTCTGTAATATACTTCTGTTTCCAGGGTGTACGTGTCGCGGCCAAAGTGCCCGTATGAAGCGGTGGGTAGATAAATGGGATTCTTTAACCCGAAACGTTCAATTATAGCATATGGCCTTAGGTCGAACATTTCCATTATGGCTTCGGCAATGTCGCTGTCTGACGGCTGTCGTTTTCCCTGGTGTTTAAGTTTGCATGTCCCGTATGTGTTGACATAAATACTTACAGGCTCGGCAACGCCGATGGCATACGATATCTGCACCAGCATCTCTGTTGCAACTCCCGCTGCAACCATGTTCTTTGCAATGTGGCGTGCGGCATAAGCAGCGGAGCGGTCAACTTTCGACGGGTCTTTGCCCGAAAAAGCGCCGCCTCCGTGAGGACAACGACCGCCATATGTGTCAACTATTATTTTGCGCCCGGTAAGGCCGGTATCGCCGTGAGGGCCGCCGATAATGAATTTGCCGGTAGGGTTGACCATCAGTTTATAATCGCGGCGGAAAAGTTTGCGTATGGGAGCAGGCAGACTTTTTTTAACACGCGGAATAAGCTGGCGTTCTATGTCGTTGCGGATTATTTCCTGCATGCGTTCTTCGGCCCACTTCATCATTTCGGGCGAGTTGTCGCCGGGGAGGATGAACTCGTCATGTTGTGTGGAAATTACAATGGTATGAACACGTATAGGTTTGCCGCGCTCGGAATATTCGATAGTTACCTGTGCTTTTGAGTCCGGTCCAAGATATTTCATTTTTTTGCCTTCCTTACGTATTGCTGCAAGTTCCTGCAACAACATGTGTGCAATTTCAACCGGCATGGGCATAAAGTTGTCCATTTCCGTACAGGCGTATCCGAACATTATTCCCTGATCCCCTGCGCCCTGTTCTTCGGGTTTTGTACGGTCAACACCCTGGCGGATATCTGGCGATTGCTCGTGTATAGCGCTTATAACACCGCAGGCATCTCCTGAAAACATATATGAAGCCTTTGTATAACCAACCTGGTTGGCGACCTTGCGCGCTATATCCTGCACATCAACATAACCTTGTGTGCGGACCTCGCCGGCCAGTGTTATTAAACCGGTTGTAACAAGTGTTTCGCAGGCTACTTTTGAATTCGGGTCATAGCGAAGGAATTCGTCAAGCAACGCGTCTGAGATCTGATCGGCCAGTTTATCAGGATGTCCTTCTGAAACTGATTCGGATGTAAATAAATATCCCATTTTATTTTATTTTAAAAGTTAATAAACTATGATTTGTTTGTTGTGAGTTCCTGAAAAACTTCCTCGAGTGTCTTCTCTTTTTTCTGCATCGAAAGAACAGCAATTCCCTTTTTAACGGCAAGATTAAAAAGCAATGGCCTTATATCTTCTGTCTTTTCACTTTGGACCAGCCACCTGTTGTCTTTCATGCCGTGAATTTTAATGATTCCGGCAATGCCTGCTATATCCTCGCGTGAGACCTTGTCGCTGAATTCCACAATAATTGTTTCAGTGGCCGATTCCGTCCATGAATTAATGTTCTTCATGGTGCCGTCTTCCACTATTATGCCTTCGTTTATTATGATTGCACGATGACAGATCGATTCCACCT
>CAZEWB010000974.1:0-1650 GCA_964515655.1 uncultured Bacteroidales bacterium | reverse complement strand
GTGTTGGGTGTGTTTGGTGTTGGGTTTTGCTTCATTTTTCTTGAAAACACGGACAGGTTTGGGGCCGATAAGACTGATGCTCTTTTTTTCTATCCTGAACATGCAGCTTTCACGAAGTCCGAAAACATATATTTCAGGATTGGCTTCGATGAATTCCATTATCCTCTGTTCTCTTGTTTCACCGGCGTGTCCTGTGGGGTGAGCATCTAAATAATGTGGGTTTATCTGAAAAGGGACGAATTTGAATGCCTTGAATCCTTTCGGGTCGCATATAGGCATGTCGTTGGTTGTCATTATCGTAGGGCAGGCCACATTGGAACCGGCGCTCCAGCCGATAAATGGAGTTCCTTTAAGAACTTTTTTGCGGACCGGGGCAATGAGTTTGTTGCGGTGGATCTCCTTAAGAAGATGAAAGGTATTTCCTCCGCCTACAACAATTGCCTCTGCATTTGCCACGGCAGCAACAGGATCGGTAAAGTGATGGATGGAAACGATGTCGTGCCCGATCTCGTTAAAACGGGCTTTTACTTTTGCCTCGTATTCATCATACGAAAATGTAACTGCAGCCCAGGGTAAAAAGAGCGCTTTTACAGGCTGGCTGCCTAAAAAATCCTTTATATGCGGCATAGGATACTGAAGATACGCCTCGCCTGCGTTGGTGGAATTGCTTATTAAAAGAAGTCTCATTTTTTATTAATTTTCGGTAAATATAGGGAAAAGTTTACTTTTTTGGCCATTGGCCATTGGCTTACTTATACCCAGGCTAATAGCCAAAGGCTAACGGCCAAAAGCCAAAAAATAGTTATATTTACAACCTAAACCTTAATTATGTGTTTTTTCAATGCCCTTTCAGTTAATTCAACCACGCTCGAGAACAGGTACACTGTTGATTTCCCTGAGCGCTCAAAATTTGTTGCAATTGAAAAAGGTAATGGCTTTGCAGGTATCTCATGGCCTGTGATCACCGGAGAAATTCCCGGAAAGATTGAAATGCAGAAATGGGGACTTGTCCCTTCGTGGGTGCCCGATGCGGAAGCCGCAAAGAAGATCAGCCTTCAGACCCTTAATGCACGTTCTGAAACTGCATTCGAAAAGCCTTCATTTAAAAAAAGCATACGTTCGCAGCGGTGTATTGTGCCGTCTACAGGCTTTTTTGAGTGGCAGCATCTGGGCAAAAAGAAGATACCCTGGTTCATTAAAATAAAAGGGAATGAGATCTTCAGTATAGCAGGAATATGGGACGAATGGGCAGACAAATCCACCGGCGAGATATTCCGCTCATTTTCAATACTTACAACATCTGCAAATTCAATAATGGCCGAAATTCATAATACAAAAAAGCGGATGCCCGTAATTCTGCTGACCGAAAACGAGCAGAAATGGCTTAGTCAGGACATTGACAGAACGTCTGTCATAGACCTGTGCAGTCCCTTGTCCGACAGCCTGATAGATGCCTTTAAAATAGCCTGAATTATTTCATAATACTAAATTTTATTTCATAATTCAGAAATATCATATATTTGCAAAACAAATCATTATGACCTGATGAAGACATTAAGAGAAAAATTATAGGTCTTCAGGAAAAAAATGTTTATGAGCAACAAGATTAAAAAATACCGGGCAAAACAAACACCAAACACACCCAACACA
>CAZEWB010000973.1:344-1654 GCA_964515655.1 uncultured Bacteroidales bacterium | reverse complement strand
CCATAATGGTACAATCCATTATTTCATACCTGCGTCCGTTCTTTAATGAAATAAGACTTGAATCTTTACGATACAATATTTTTTGTGGTGAATCGCTTTACCTTGACATTATTGAAGAATGGAGGAAATGTATTCCAAATGCCGGAATTTATAACGTATACGGACCAACAGAAGATATTATTTGCACATCTTATGAAGTGCCTTCATGTAATGTAAAAAGCATGAATGGTATTATTTGTATAGGAAAGCCCATGCAAAACAATATTGTTGAAGTTATTGATGAGGCCGGAAATATTCTAAAACCGGGGAAAAAAGGAGAATTATGCCTTGCAGGCCCGCATTTGACAACAGGGTATCTGAACGGATACGGAAATAATGACCAGGCATTTTTTAATAAGGAAATTGATAATATCGGTTACCGTTTCTATCACAGCGGCGATATTGGAATTAAAGATGAAACGGGAGATCTGTTTTACCTTGGCCGCAATGATAATCAGGTTAAAGTCATGGGCGGTTATCGTGTAGAATTAAGTGAAATAGAATACAATGCAAAACTGGCTCTTCCCGATGCCCGTATTATTGCACTGGCCCGACCAAAATCTGCCGGTGTTAGTGTCATACATATTGTAATTGAAAATCAGCCCGGCAATATTCCTGTTTTGAAAGAGTATCTGAAAAAACACCTCCCCGATTACATGCATCCCGACGAATATCATAATTTACCTTCATTCCCGCTAAGTCAAAACGGAAAAATTAACAGAACCGGAATATCGCAATTGCTTTTTGGATTATGAATAAAGGTTTTACTTTTCAAACAGCAACATCCGACGACCTCGAAATGTGCATCGAAACTATTATTCAGGCCGAAAAAAGCCGTACGGAAATATTTCCTTACAGCAGGATTTTTAACCTGCCAGAAAAATATTTCCGGGATATATTTCGCGAAATTCTTATTGAAGACATCGAAGGGCAGGAACTGGCTCTTTCGGCTTTCACTATTGCCAGACACAACAACAGATTTGCAGGAGCATGCGCTTCGTGGATCGAATCAATTAACGGAGTCCCGAGTAATATTCTTAAATCATGTATCTTGCAACAATATATTCCTGAATCTGATTTTAAAAATGCATTACCTGTGCTTCAAATGCTGAAACCACTCAACATCGAAAGAGAACCTTTAACGATCCAGATCGAAAGCCTGTACATAGCAGAGGAATTCCGAACTATTGATTTATTTTTAGAACTTGTTCAGGAAACAGCAATGATGACCGAAAAACAACATCCTGAAATTGAAATCAGCAAATGGTAGG
>CAZEWB010000973.1:0-334 GCA_964515655.1 uncultured Bacteroidales bacterium | reverse complement strand
AACGATTGCCTTGTGAAAAAGCTCCATACCATTTGCTGATTTCAATTTCAGGATGTTGTTTTTCGGTAAGAGCGCTGGCCCGTATCGGATTTGAGCAGATCGGAGAAGTTTCGGTTGATAACCCCGAAATAACCCGTTACGTGCCCTCAGCATCAAGAATTATTACAGTAAAAAATAAGCACAACCATGGAAAAGTATCTTAGTGAAGTAACTGAAATCTACCGAAAGGTTTTAAAAAGAGACGATCTTGTACTGACAACAGAAACAACCGCAAATGATGTTGAGGAATGGGACTCATTGAATCATACCATCCTTATGGCCGAAGTCCAGAAGC
>CAZEWB010000972.1:0-1655 GCA_964515655.1 uncultured Bacteroidales bacterium | reverse complement strand
TGTGTTGGGTGTGTTTGGTGTTGGGTTTGTCGATGCCATGATGTGGACGGTAATACTTTAAGATCGGGTGATACCGGCTGTTGGAGAATTTCGAACTGATACGTGAAAAGCTGAGAGGCGCTTTCAGGAATTCGCGTTTGAGATTTTTACCGCTTATGTCGTAATAATTTTCAATGTCGTCCTGAATAAATGGTATAGCATAAAATTCTTTACCTGCGTTTTTCATCCATGCTGCTTCAATTTTTCCGAAACCTGCAAACGTAGTGTCAACGTACATTTCCGAAAAGATGACCCTGAAAGAATCTCCTTTTTCAATTCCGAAAAAATCTATAGTCCATGCGAAAATATCTGAAAGATCGAGCGCAAGTTGGGGAGAAATGGCCTGGTCGACCATAGCATTCCACAGAGATGTATTAATGACACCTTTTATCCGCCTGTTAAGTACCTTGATCTCCTTGCGTCCTCTTTCAATTACAACTGTATCTCTTATGTCAACCAGGACAAAATCGGAAATACTGAGTTCATAAACAAAATAACATGCCTTATGCAAACTGTCCTTGCTGTAAAAGACAGAGTAAGTATTTCCTGCCCTCATTCTGCGGACGTTGAAAACAGAGTCGGGCCCTGATGCTATTTTCTGAATTATTTCAGGTGATATTCCCAGTGGTTCCAGCAGGGAAGTCAGATTAGCTCCGTTGGGAATATATCCTTTATGAATTTCAAATGAATCGACAGGTAATCCATATTCGAAGAGTGGTTCGGGGATCGCAGTTGTGTCAGCTTCGATAATGATCTCGGGCGCTGTTTCGTATGGCTTAAAATATAATACTGAAGCTATAGCCACCATTAAAAAAGGAACTGTCCATATCAGTATTATCCTGAGAGTTCTTTTTCTCAATGTTACTGCTCTTTATTCATTGTAAGATGAGTGTTCTCGGGAACATCATTTATAATCCATGCATTCCCCCCGATAACAGAGTTCTTACCAATCGTAACTCTCCCAAGTATTGTAGCTTCAGCGTAAATAACAACGTTATCTTCAACAATGGGATGACGGGCAATGCCTTTAATCGGATTTCCTTTTTCGTCAAGCGGGAAACTCTTTGCGCCCAGAGTAACGCCCTGATATATTTTAACGTGGTTGCCAATGATTGTGGTTTCTCCAATTACGACACCGGTGCCGTGGTCTATTGCGAAATGATTGCCTATAGTAGCGCCGGGATGAATGTCGATCCCTGTCTCGAAATGTGCCATTTCAGTTATGATCCTGGGGAGAAGAGGAACCTCAAGTTTATAAAGTTCATGAGCGATCCTGTAATTTGTTACAGCACGGATGCCAGGGTAGCAGAATATTATTTCCCCAAAACTTTTCGATGCAGGGTCTCCGTTATATGTGGCCTTTACATCCGTGGCAAGCATTGTGCGGATATCAGGCAGTTTGTTTAAAAACGTCATACTTATATCGCTTGCCTGTATACTGCAGTCGCTGCATAGTTCATTTTTACCATCAGGGTGACAATTAAAACAAAGTCCGCTGATGATCTGTTCTGTAAGCATCTCTTTTACCTTGCTGACAAGGATACCGATATGATATTCCATGTTTTCGGGTGTAACATGAGTGGTGCCGAAAAAGCCCGGAAAAAGAATGTCGCGAA
>CAZEWB010000971.1:0-1656 GCA_964515655.1 uncultured Bacteroidales bacterium | reverse complement strand
TGTGTTGGGTGTGTTTGGGTGTTTGTTGCTCTATTTAAACCTGCCATAAACTTAAATTCTAAATCCTAAAATATCCATGTAATCATCTTCCATTCTATCTCTGCCATTCCGTATTTTATATTCAATATTTGATCTATTCCAGTATGCGTAGTTAACTTTGCTTTCAAAATCTTTGTCAAGGTTTTCCCACTTCATGCATACAGCAAAACCTGAGTCAATATTATCCTGTAGTCTGCTAGGAATTGAATGGAACGAAACTGGAAGAAAGATACCAAGTAGACCATTCGGCTTAAATGACTTGTAAGGATCTGAAGGATGTGTATAACCTCTGAGCGATGCCCATATTTCCCAATCAATCCATTTGCGATGGCCTGTACGTTCACCAATTAATATAACAGTAACAGAACAGTTACGCATTTTTTCTCTTACCTTTTTATAAATGGTATCATCAGTTAAATGCCCGATATCATCTTTTAATGAGTAATCTGCAACTTTCATTTCTGTTATTACCCTCCTTAATCGAGAGATATACATTTGATCTCTATCGTGGTGATAACTAACAAAACAATTTCTGATTTTCTTTTCCATAATTAGCCCTTTTTAAACTTTTACCCTTTTTTTACCAGTTAATAAATTTTGCATCAGCCCTTTTTTCTGCTGCATTAATGTTTCTAGTAATTGTTCTTGTAGAAATACTTCATTATTTGCAATATCAATAATATCCGATATACTGCGTTGTTCGTTAATACTTAATAATGGGATTTTAATTTTTGAGAACTCATCCCAACGTAAACCACCACGCCTGTCTATAGAACCCTCCATTCGTTTCTGATATTCGTGAATGTAGTTATGAGATTTAAGTATTTTGTACAAAAAACTATTATCAATTGTACTAACGTCTGTTTTAAAGACTGTGTACATTGGACTAATAAGTGCTTTTTCATAATGTGTTTGCAGACCAATTGAACCTTCGTCAATGTGATTTGTTGCATAAGCAAAATACCCTTGTGGAACGATCTTATATGTAGAAATATCCTTACTGAATATTTGCCTTCCAAAATACTCAAGAGATGAAACCAGACCTTTATATTTAGTACAGGAAAGGACTATTAAATTATCATTATTACTGTTTTTTTGTGAGAACTCTTTTGCTACACTTTTTAACGGTACATATACCCATTTGCTTGCAAAACCAGGAAGCCTCTTCTTACCAGAAAGTAACTGCTGTTGCAGGCCATGATTACGATGCTTCAGATGTTTTATAATCTGCTGTGTTTTCGAAATTGCATCGTCCCATGTAGAAAGAATAGCTGCGATTTTTTGTTGTTCATGGATTGGGGGAAGAGGTATTTTAAGTTTAGATAAATTTCCCTTTGATATTCCATATACAGAAATCCCTGTAGCAATTTTTTTAATTTCATTATGGACAAAGTAGTTTCTGAAAATATATGTCCTAAACCCTTCAACAGTTTTTGATATTTTATCTCTGATAACTAAAGTATGTAACCCACCTATTACTTTTCTATTTTTAATATTTTTAACTTCAATTGATTCCCCAATGCCCTGATAATCCTCGCTTGCATCAGCGATAACTAAATCACCATCTTTAAGGAAATTAAAATTATCATACAAAACACACCAAACACACCCAACACA
>CAZEWB010000970.1:0-1662 GCA_964515655.1 uncultured Bacteroidales bacterium | reverse complement strand
AAGGAGGACAAAAATCGGATCGTTCTCTATTGAAAATGCTGTAACTATCGATAAAGTGCAGGATTATCTTCTGAAACATGAGTAGATTAAAGTTTTTTGGGGGTTTATCAGAATGAGCGGGTTATAAAATTGTACATTGTTGGTTGTTCGTTTGACATTGAACATTCCTTTATAAAATTAACAATGTCAAATATTCAATTTTCAATGATCATATGTTTATACACTTCGAATTACGAAAAAGAACATACGAAATTACGAAATACGAAAACAGTAGTACTTGTTTCGTAATTTCGTAATTCGTAATTTCGTAGAAAATTCGTAATTCGATGGAATGAGAACTATTGAACATTTTTTTACAATTACCTACACAATACTATAAAGAACCAAAATATTTATTACTTTTGTCTGAATTTTTTTGTAACCTTTTTTTTTCTTTTCCGTATAAAAGCCGAAATATTTTTTTTGCCAAACTATGAAATTATCGCAGTTCCGTTATAAACTACCTGATGATCTGATCGCACAGCATCCAACCAGTAATCGTGATGAGTCAAGGTTACTGGTACTTGACAGCAAAACAGGAAAGATCGAACACAAAACGTTCAAGGACGTTATTAACTATTTCCAGGAAGGTGATGTGATGATCGTTAACAACACAAAAGTTTTTCCTGCCCGTTTGTACGGGAACAAAGAAAAAACCGGGGCACAGATAGAAGTTTTTCTTCTCCGCGAACTGAACAGGGAACAAAGGTTATGGGATGTTCTTGTTGATCCCGCCAGAAAGATACGTATAGGAAATAAATTATATTTTGGGGATAACGACAACATAGTTGCCGAAGTCATTGATAACACAACTTCCCGCGGGCGAACTCTTCGTTTTCTTTATGACGGCGATTATGAATCATTCAAGAAAACCCTTTACTCTTTAGGCGAAACTCCCCTGCCCCGTTTCATTAAACGCGATGTGGAGCCGGAGGATGCTGTAAGGTACCAGACTGTTTTTGCAAAACACGAAGGAGCCGTAGCTGCTCCCACTGCCGGACTGCACTTCAGCAAACACCTTTTAAAGCGCCTTGAGATCATGGGCGTTGAGACTGCCGAGATCACTCTCCATGTGGGCCTTGGCAACTTCCGTGCCGTTGAAGTGGAAGACCTCACAAAACATAAAATGGATTCGGAGGAAATGATCGTTACGGCAGATGCGGCTGAAATTGTAAACAGGGCAAAAAGTAAGAGTAAAAGCATCTGCGCTGTCGGAACCACTGTCATGAGGGCAATAGAAAGTTCTGTTACAACGAACGGACTGCTGACTCCTTATACGGGATGGACCAACAAATTTATTTTCCCCCCTTTCGAATTTTCGGTAGCCGACAAAATGGTTTCTAATTTTCATCTTCCGCTTTCGACTTTGCTTATGATGGTCTGTGCATTCGGCGGATATGATTATGTGTTGAAAGCATACGAAGTGGCTGTAAAGGAAAAATACCGCATGGGCACTTATGGCGATGCAATGCTGATTATTTAAAGGGTTATTAGAGGTACCCTAAACTGCACCCACAATAATAACAATATCCATTCAAAAACTTTCTTGTGTGGTTTTCCCTTTATTCAATACTTCAAACGGTCTGCCCCGACAAAGTGAGGGGGATAAATTTCCGCATCAAT
>CAZEWB010000969.1:0-1663 GCA_964515655.1 uncultured Bacteroidales bacterium | reverse complement strand
TTAAAATAGATTTATGACAACAAACTGTTTTTTCCGGTCATATATCGGCAATGTACGATTAAAATAATTTACTAAACGATAGTTTATAATTCATAAACAGCCATATATCATATATAAACGCTCAGTTTTCATTCCGAAACGGAAATATATCGCTTCTTCCCGGGTCCTGTTGACTTATTTATAGCGTTTGATAGATCAATTACATAATTCTTGTCTTTTGCAATCGAAATGTAGAGAGAACAAAACTAAATGATTTGTTCATGTCACGGCGGGGAGTTAAAATGGACGTACAAGTCCTGGTATGTTCAATAAAAAACGGATCAGATCAGAAAAAGGTCAAAATCACACGCCGGTATAGTTCAACCGGCGCGTGAAATTGTATCCTTAGGAGATCTAGTTTTCAGAAAGAAATTCCAGAATGGCTTTATTGGCCGCTTCAGATTTTTCGTATTGCACAAAATGGCCGCATTTCGGAATCATGATTAATTTACTGTTTGGAATCTCACGGTCACCGATATTCGCCACATCTATGGTTTTTCCGCCATGCAGATAAGGATTGGGGATCAGCCCGTCATTTTCACCGAACATAATCAGCGTTGGCTGCATGATTTTATCCAGCCTGTCCCATACGATCCCGTCGAGCATCGCGCCGACATTCTTTGAAACCGCGTAACAGTAATCATCAAAATCGGAAGCGCCCCTTATCTGAATCCTGTCCGTAATCATAAAATCCACATCTTCCGGCACCTCATAAAAGTTAGATTTCAGATTGACATCAATGCTTCTTGTGTTGGTATTTTTTACAAATTCCGCGGAGACCGCTTTTCGCATCCAGTCGCCTTCACCCTCGGTAAACCGCTCGAATCCCGCGGGGGATATCAAAACCAGTTTCTCAACCTTGTCCGGATAATTCAGCGCGGCGGTCATGGCGATCTGTCCGCCCATTGAATGACCGATCAATGTTGCTTTCTCCACTTCAAGATTGGTAAGCAGCTCGGTCAATACCTGCGCGTAAAAATCCATTGAATACTGATAATAGCCTTTTTCCGATTTTCCGTAGCCCGGCAAATCCACCGCAATAACCCGGTAAGATTTTGCCAGAACGGGAATATTTTTTGTCCAGCCCTTGGCATTTGTGCCCAGTCCATGAATCAGCATCACTGTCTTTTCGCCGCTGCCCTGATCAATAACAGCCACATTAATATTGCGGACCTGTACTTTTTTGACAGGGAATCCATAATCGATGTCATCAAATTCAGCGGCAGGCAGCTTATAATACCGCGATGTCGCGCACCCGGAAAATGCCATGGCAATGATCACCGTGATAAGTAATTTTGTAAGTTTTTTCATTCCACACCCCTTAAAACATTATCCACTTAAGTGTGGCAAATACCGTCCAGGGATCCTTGGGACGACTGGTCCGGTTACCGTTTAGTTCGGGTGAATCAAAGAAGTCACCCAATGCCAGATATGCCGCGTGCAGCTCCATATCCATATATACTTTCGGACGATACAGTAAGTTGAAGTTGATTTCGGAACCGATATAGTTACCACCCTGTGCCGGTGAGACCGCGGAATAGCCCGTACCCAGTCCGACCTTCGCCTTGAATTTATTTGGAACAATATCATACGAACCGGCAAGGGATGCCGCCGCGAGACCGTA
>CAZEWB010000968.1:0-1663 GCA_964515655.1 uncultured Bacteroidales bacterium | reverse complement strand
TGTGTTGGGTGTGTTTGGCAGAACTGCACGGCTCATCTCTACACTTATCCTTTACAAAACCGGTTATGATTTTAAAAGGCTTTTTACCATCTCAGAATATTATGATAAAGACAGACTGGGTTATTACGCTGCTATTCAGTCGGTTAGAAAAAACAATATGGATATGACAGCTTGGCTTGAATATTTTGTTGAAGGACTGCGATTCCAGATGGGAGAAATTCAGCAAAAAGGTGAACGGATTATAAAACAAGATAACACATTACAGAAGATTAAAAAAATCGGGTTAAACCTGCGTCAGAAAAAGGCAGTCAAATATATTATAAAAAATGGAACAATTACAGCAAATAAATATCAATCTGTGGCTTCTTGTATCAGACGAACAGCCCAGAGAGATTTGGAGGAACTAGTTGCTAAAGGTATTATTAAGGTAGTTGCAAAAAGTGCTACGGATCCCACAAAGCACTATGTTTTACTGTGACATCTTACTGTGACGCTACTGTGACATTTACTGCGACATTTTAAGGTTGGCAATTTAGTTTGGGATGGGTTCAGAGTTGTTGCCCAGAATTGATGTATTAATTGATGATTACTCAAAATAAGGGACATTATGGGACATTGATCTATCTTAACTTATCGCCCGAGGATGCCTGCTGGGAATTTTTGAGTAAATATTGAGACTTAAAACTTTTGGGTAGAGAAAGAAAGATTATTGATTGTGAGGTAGAAATAAGGGCAAAACACCAAGTAGGTCTTGACGACAAACTTAAACTTTCCACCAAGCATTAGACAAATTTTCCAGCATTGCTTCACCTGAAAGATTGTGCTCATTTTCAACAACCCGATGTTTATTCATACTATTTTCCCATCCCGGAGACGAATAGTTCTCCTGGCTAAACCCGCAAATTCATCATTGTGAGTTACAACCAGAATAGTTAACCCCTTGTCATTAAGGTTTTTTAGCAGATTAAATATTTGCCTGCCGTTATTCATATCAAGATTCCCTGTCGGCTCGTCTGCAAGAAGTATACGCGGTTCATTTATCAGAGCCCGTGCTATGCGGAGTCTTTGCTGTTCTCCACCGGAAAGTTCGGAAGGTAAATGCTCACTCCTCTTTTTCAAACCGATAAGTTCCAGTAATTCCATGACTCTGGATGGGGAAATTTTTTTTCTGGAGAAAATGGAAGGAAGCCAGATGTTTTCTTTAACCGTAAGCGTAGGTATAAGAAAAAACTGCTGGAATATGAAACCAAAGTAAAAACGGCGTATTTTCACAAGACTTTCTTCTTTTAATTTGTTTATCTCGGTAGTTTTATCATCCATAGAAAGAAGTACTTTGCCGGAAGTGGGATTGTCGAGACAGCCGATAATATTAAACAACGTGGTTTTCCCCGAGCCGCTTGGGCCCACAAATGAAACAAAATCACCTTTGTCGATAGTTAAATTTACACCGTCGAGAGCCCTTACTTCTTCTTTTCCCCTTTTATATATTTTTACCACATCCTTTATTTCGATTAAACTATTCATTTCTGATTGCCTCCATTGGTTTCTGTGAGGATGCCTGCCACGCAGGATATAAACCAGCAACCACTCCCAGAATAACCACTATTAATAAACACTTGATAATCAGGGCCGGCCCAATATCGATAATTCTTCCGGTAGGTAC
>CAZEWB010000967.1:0-1669 GCA_964515655.1 uncultured Bacteroidales bacterium | reverse complement strand
CTGTATGCACCCACTTGCTCGTTTTAGCGCCGGGGGGCCCCCCCACGACCCTATCTTCTGGCCTTTCGCGAAACGCCTTGAAGCAGACGGATTGAACGTCCACTGGATAAACACAGATCCTATTGCCAGCCAGAGGCTGAGGATGCTGGGAGTACCTGACGAACGTATCTGTGATGTGCTTGAGGGTGACTATAATTCCATGTCTCCAGAGGAATGCATTAATATCCTGAGAGAATATGAACAGCCGGATCTCCCGACTGTAAACAGTATTATTTTCATGGATCAGAATCTACGCCATACGAAATACAGTGACGCATTGGTCTACCTCGCCGTGAGTGCGGGAAAGATCCAGTCCTTTCTTCTTGGCCGGAATGTGCGGCTTACCTCAAGCGGAAGAGATACCGCATTACAGATGATAAATATGCTCGTTTGCAGGAAGCTTAATATTTTCTGCGGATGTGTCACTCGTGTGAAACTGCCCAAGGAATGGTTTGGATTTTCCCCTACGCATCAGGGGGATGCCTTTTACAGAATTCGCATGGTGGAGAGAAGAGACTATGAGTTCGCGGCAAAGTGGCTGGAGCAATTCCGTTCCGATTCTTCCTTGGAAGAGCCGGTGAAGCCCCTTGCAAAGCCAAAGATCAAAGGTTTGACACATATGGTCATTAATCACATAAAAAAGATGACCCCGGTGTTGTTGTCTCTTGCTAAATACCGAATAAAACATGGACCTCGCAGGAGAATACCCGGTCCGAGCCTGATATGGCGTCTAAAAAGATATTTTATAATTCCAAGGAATTACTGCTATTACCGTTTCTTCATGAAATTTGACTATCCGGCAGGTGAGCCTTTTATTTTATATGGTCTGCACAGACAACCTGAATCCAGTATAGATGTGCGGGGTGCATTTTTTGACGATCAGTTGACACTCATTAAACAGATCGTCCGCTCTATCCCGGTTACGCATAAACTATATGTTAAGGTACATTTTAGCGACGTAGCTGGGCAGCCCCCAAAGTTTTATAAAACTCTGAAAAGCTTTCCATCTGTGAAGCTGATAGACCCCGATGTTGATTCGAAAGACCTGATCCGTCGTGCCTCGGTTATTGTCACCAATGTAGGCGCCATGGGACAGGAGGGGGGTTATTGGGGGCGTCCGGTTATTGCAATGTCGAAGATGTTCTGGTGCAATCTTCCCACGGTCAGGTATTGTGGTACGCCTGCAGAGCTGCCCGACCTGATACGCCGTATGATCGAATCCCCTCCTGCCGACGACCACGACAGTATTGTAAGGGCAATAGCAGGGTATATCGCCAACAATGTTCCATGTGATCCTTGCCAGAAATTTCTCGGCATAGAGTTTTCCGAGTACGACCTTGATGTATTATCAGGGGTGTATAATTACATCAGTTCACTCTGTAAAGAAGGAACTGTTCCGGTTGATTCAACGTGAGACAAGGATAAACATGAACAAAATGTTTGAATTTGCACATAAGGTGTTCATAGTTGTAGCACTTTTTCTGGTTGGAGCACAGCATTTAGACAATATAGATAATCCAATAATCTTGATAGGTAAAAGGACTTCACCATATGAAATTCTTTTACCTATCAAGATTATTGGATTATATATATTGTCTAAATGCTGTGCTCCAACCAAAAAAACACCCAA
>CAZEWB010000966.1:0-1672 GCA_964515655.1 uncultured Bacteroidales bacterium | reverse complement strand
GTCAGGAGCACGAAGAGCGAAGTTGAGGGGGGCATGAGCCCTGTGCATGGGGTTTATAAACCCTTGCTCACAACCCACAACACATGCGACTTCGTGCTTCCAACTTCGTGCTTCCCACACTTTAAATAACATATTGTCTTTCGTGAGAATTCGTGTAATTCGTGTCTATATTTCGAGAACTATCTGAAAACATTCATTACGCCTTTTGCCTTCAGTTCGGTTTCTGCAAATTCCTTTTCTTCATCGGATTGAGATGTTATCGCACCTCCGGCAGATAAGGAAAGGTATCGATTGCTAGTGTTATACAATAGACTTCGGATTATAACATTAAAATCAAAATCACCTTCAGGTGAAATGTAGCCGACAGAGCCTGAAAAAAGTCCCCTTCTCACATTTTCATGTTCTTCTATCAGCTGCATTGCCCTTATTTTGGGCGCTCCTGTCATACTTCCCATTGGAAAAGCATAGCGTATCACATCAGTAAAATGTACATCCTCTTTTATCTCCGATACAACTGTGGAAACCATCTGATGTACATTGGGAAAAGTATATATTCCGTACAAATCTTCAACTTTTACGCTGCCACGTTTTGCAGTTCTGGAAAGGTCGTTACGCACAAGGTCTGTTATCATTACATTTTCTGAACGCTCCTTGACATCATTTTTAAGAGCATTTTTTAATTCCGAATCTATATTGGCATCCGCACTGCGCGGGTATGTACCTTTCATCGGCTGCGAGACGATCTTTTTTCCCTTTTTCATCAGGAAGCGCTCGGGAGATGCAGAGATCAGATACTTTTCGTTACTCCTGTAAAAAGCACTGAAAGGAGCAGGAAGTCTTTCGCACATCTTATTATATAATGTATACGGATCGATCTCAGCTTCTGCAAAAAATTCCCTGCAAAAAGTTATTTCATAAATATTACCGGCCTGTATCTGATGTTTTAAACTCCTGAAACGTTTTCCATATTCACTCCTGCTCATGCGGACTGAAAATTCAATCCTGTTAATTTCTCTTATATTTTTTTTATCAGAAGTTAATTCCCTGAACACTTTTTCGCATTCATTTTCGCTTTCTGCAATTACCGTGAGATTGCTATCTTTAAGTAAAACGACTATTTCAGGAACAAAAAAATGAATATCGTTGAAGCCGATATGATCTGTGTGGGATGAATGCAAACAGTTCTCAGTCTCGTTTTTAAGGTCATAACACAAATGACCGAACATCCATTCCTTATTCTCGATACAGAATTTTCTTAAGGCTCCGAATGAATCCGAAGAAGCTGCAAGTACGCTTTTAATTCCCGCACCTGCAATTACATCATAGATGTTATAAGAAGGATATGGAAATTTTACGAAACGGTTTGTGTTACTGTTAAGAATGCAGAAGTTTTTATAAGCAGAAAAAAAACTTGCGATATTCTCACTTATTAGCGCTTTGTTGTTTTTTACGATATACTGCCTGCTTACCATAAAAAAAGCCCTGTCGTATTGTCAGGGCTTTATATTTTACATAAACTTTACACGTTTATCGGAAATATCTGCTTTTTTCTTCAGGGCTTCGTATGACTGGTACTCGACCCTTGTTTTCCAGTCGTTGGCGATCCTTACCTTATCAGCAGTAAAATCTGTCTGATCAGGTAAGGAACCAACAACCAAACACACCCAACACA
>CAZEWB010000965.1:0-1676 GCA_964515655.1 uncultured Bacteroidales bacterium | reverse complement strand
GCCATAAACTCAATGGCAGCATTGTTCCCCAGGGAGCCAAAAACGAAGCATTACAGATAATATGCGCCACATTGCTTACCGGCGATGAGGTCATTGTACACAATATTCCCGGGATAAGGGACGTGATGAGGCTTATAGAACTGATACAGAAATTTGGTGTTTTAGTTAAGAAAAGGAACGAAGGAGAGTTCTCATTCTGTGCAGCCAATGTTGACCTTGCTTTTATGGAAACGGAAGAATTTTACAATCTTGCCGCCAGCCTTCGTGGTTCCATAATGATAGTAGGACCTTTGCTTTCGCGTTTCGGGCTGGGTATAATTCCCAAACCCGGAGGTGATAAGATAGGCCGTCGCAGACTTGATACACACTTTATCGGTTTTCAGACCCTCGGTGCAAACTTCCATTTCGATCCTTCACGCAAGCTTTTCAGGGTCGAGTCAAAAAAACTCACAGGGAAATACATGCTTCTTGAAGAAGCTTCTGTTACCGGTACTGCAAATATTGTAATGGCTGCCGTGCTGGCAAAAGGAACAACTACGATTTACAATGCCGCATGTGAACCGTATCTGCAGCAACTCTGCAAAATGCTTGTGCGCATGGGCGCAAAAATGGAAGGCATTGGCTCAAACTTGCTTACAATTCATGGTGTGAATTCTCTTAAGGGAACTGAACATACCGTGTTGCCTGACATGATCGAGATCGGCAGTTTTATTGGTATGGCTGCAATGACAGGAAGTGAACTGACAATTAAAGATGTTTCGTATCCCGACCTTGGCATTATCCCTGATTCGTTCAGCCGTCTTGGTATCCGTATGGAACTAAAAGGCGACGATATATACATTCCTGCCCAAAGCCATTACGAAATTGATACATTTATAGATGGTTCAATTCTCACAATTGCTGATGCTATATGGCCGGGACTGACCCCTGACCTTTTAAGTGTTTTCCTCGTGGTTGCCACTCAGGCAAAAGGAAGTGTTCTGATCCACCAGAAAATGTTCGAAAGCCGCCTGTTCTTCGTTGATAAACTTATCGACATGGGGGCTCAGATAATTTTGTGTGATCCGCACCGTGCAACGGTAATCGGACTTGATAAACGATTCCCGTTAAGAGGCACATCAATGTCATCACCGGATATACGCGCCGGAGTTGCGCTGCTCATCGCTGCTATGTCGGCCGAGGGTAAAAGCGAAATAAATAATATCGAACAGATCGATAGGGGATACCAGAATATCGACATGCGCCTGAATGCTCTGGGTGCAAAGATCGTGAGGAAAAGCTGATTTTATTATTCAACCACTTCGTGGTTGTTCCCACAGGTGCTGATAACCCCTGACATCGTCCTTCATTTCATTTCGGACTTGTCAGGGGTTATTAATATTTGACTCCTTCTGAGTCAGGTCCTGCCCGAATATCAGGGCTATGAAAAGTTTATTCAATCATTATCGCCCAATAGCCGTGGGCTCATACCTCTGCTTCGCTGCGGTATGTGGTAAGCCCACGTCTATTGATGAACATGCACCCGGAGCAAATCCCTTTTTACTTTCACACGAAACGAAAAAGCAGAACGTATTGTTGCGGGCTAAAGCCCGCCGGAGGACTCCCTTTTCATTCTTAGTTGTTTTCTTCATTAACACCTTTCTTAATCAAAAAAACCACCAAACACACCCAACACA
>CAZEWB010000964.1:0-1686 GCA_964515655.1 uncultured Bacteroidales bacterium | reverse complement strand
CTTCTTCATCTTTCACTGGATCAGGGTTAAAACCTTCTTCAATTGATCTTAAAAATATGTCAAAATCATTTTCGACTTGGAGTGCAGAACTCTGTTTTTCTACGGATTCGACATTGGATGAATACTCATAACTATCTTCGTCAATATTACGGTAAGTCAATCTATCATCTGATGAAGAACTCAATAAATGTCTCCTAACAAAATATACAACCACAAAAAACACTATGATTATTATCAGAGCTATCCCCACAATACCAAATGCATTCTGCACTATGCTTTGACTGGTAAAAGCCCATAAAACAATTGCGATGATTATAAGCACAAAAAGAAAATTAATCAATCTAGATGTTCCATCTTTCGTCATGTTTCACCCAAAACTACAAACTCATAGCATTTGACTTTTTGTGACATCCTCCCGCGACTAAAGTCGTGGGCTTCCTGGTTCTTTGACCAAACTTGCAGAAACTATTTCTAGTTTCTGTAGAGGCTCAATCTCCCCAGGCGTTCGTATAAGTTTCGGAGTGCCCCTCCGTACCTTTTTTAAAATGTTAAGTGCGGCATTCACATCCCTATCGATGGTAAGTCCACAATTCGGACATCGGTGTATCCGAACCGATAGAGACTTTTTGACTGACACCTCACATCCTGAACATGATTGAGTGGTTTCTTTTGGATCAACTAATTCCACGAACTTTCCAGCATTCTCAGCTTTGAAAGTCGTATATTGAACCAGTTTACCCCATGAACTATCTGCTATCGAATTAGCCAAATGATGATTCCTGACCGTATTGTTAATTCTCAAATCCTCGAACGCAATCAAATCAGCTTTCCCGACTAATTCGTTTGAAACCTTATGTAGAAAATCATCTCGTTGTCTTTCAATCTTTCTATGAGCTTTAGCTACTTTGATTCTAGTATTTTTATGATGTTTGCTTCCTTTCTTCTTCTTTGACAGTCTTCTCTGAAGTTTCTTGAGATTCAATTCAGATTTTTTTAGAAAATGCAGATGTTCGATTATTTCACCAGTAGATACAGTTGCTAATTTCTCAATGCCTACATCAATGCCGATTGCGTTTTTCGGCTCTTTCTTGGGTACATCAGGCAACTCTGTTACAAAAGTAGCGAACCAATCGCCAACCAAATCCTTTTTGACGGCTAATGTCTTGATTTCACCTTGGATTGGTCGATGATAGAACATTCTGATAGCACCTATCTTGGATAATTTTAGTTTACCGTTATCTAGAATTTGAAAACCCGATTGTGGGTAGACAATGCTTCGATACCTATCCCTCGATTTGAATCTTGGGTAACCCGTTTTCTCCCCAAAAAGTTTTTGAAAAGTTTTATCTAACCTTCTTAAAACATCCTGCAATACTTGTGAATGAACTTGATTGTAATCTGAAAACGCTTCTTTTATCTCTGGTAATTCCTTTATTTGGTCGTAACATCTGATTCCTGTACCATAACTTCTCCAGGCGATCTTCCTATGCTCCAATGCACAATTATACAATTTTCTGCAACAATTCAAAACAAATTCAAGTTGAGCTATTTGTTCCTTGTTTGGATACAACCGATATTTAAAAGCTCTTTTCATGAACTTACCATATTGACATTGATTTAAACCCATGTGCTTCAGCCGTGGGATACAGAAATGAATCCAAATATAAGAATACTTTAACTGTACTC
>CAZEWB010000963.1:0-1700 GCA_964515655.1 uncultured Bacteroidales bacterium | reverse complement strand
TGTGTTGGGTGTGTTTGGTTGGTTTTTGTCATAAAAATCAGTTTTAAAATTTCAGGATAAAAATAGATATAAATAGGTGAATAAAAAAAGTTGTTGATATGTTTAATAATAGGTCAAGGTTGAGGCCGAGCATGTTTACCTTTTCTCGACCTCGACCTTGACCTCAACCTCATCCCCACGTTTTCCGGTTTTAACTTTATTCATTTATATATACCTGAAAATATGTCGTTTAAACATAGCATTTGTGTTTTTGTCAAAAAAAAACTACGTTTGCATAAATATTCCACTAAATGGAAAACCATCCGCTACTGAACATCAGCCCCGTTGACGGACGTTATTATGACAAGACATCTGAATTATCGCGATATTTCAGCGAGTTTGCTCTTATACGCAACAGGGTTTTTGTGGAGATACAGTATTTTACAGCATTAGTAAAACTCGATTTATCCGGTCTTTCATCTTTTCCTAAGGATAAACTTCATGTGCTTTCTCAGATCAACGACAAGTTCTCTCTTGAAGATGCCATAAGAATAAAGGAAATTGAAAAGGTGACAAATCATGATGTAAAGGCTGTTGAATATTTTCTTAAGGAAAAATTTCATGAGACAGGTCTTGAAAAGTTTTCTGAATTCATTCATTTCGGCCTTACTTCGCAGGATATAAACAATACTGCTTTCCCGCTGATGTTAAAGGAATATATCCATGACCGGTATTTCTCTCTTCTTGATAACCTGAGCGACGACATTATAAACATGGCTGATGAGTGGAAAGATATTCCGATGCTTGCCCGCACTCACGGTCAGCCTGCTTCACCGACAATATTAGGTAAGGAACTTATGGTCTTTGTCGAACGCCTGCATAAGCAGATGGGCCTTATGTACATGATCCCCTATTCGGCAAAATTCGGAGGCGCTACCGGTAATTTTAACGCACATTATGCCGCTTATCCTAATATCGACTGGATGGCTTTTGCCGATGCATTTGTAAACAACGTGCTTGAACTTGAGCGTTCCCGTACCACTACTCAGATAGAGCATTACGACAATCTTGCAGCGTTATGCCACAATGCCGAAAGGATCAATTCAATACTCATTGATTTCTGCCGAGATATGTGGACATACATTTCTATGGATTATTTCCGGCAGAAAACCGTTAAGAACGAAGTAGGGTCATCAGCAATGCCTCATAAGGTAAATCCTATAGATTTCGAAAATGCCGAAGGAAATCTTGGCATGGCAAATTCCTTATTCGGGCATCTTGCATCAAAACTTCCCGTATCACGACTTCAGCGCGATCTGACCGATTCAACCGTAATGCGGAACATAGGTGTGCCTTTTGCACATACACACATTGCTTTTATATCTGTCCGCAAAGGCCTTGGAAAGGTTATTCTAAACAAGCAAAAGCTCGAAGAAGACCTTGATAATAACTGGATGGTCATTACCGAAGCTATCCAGACCATCCTCCGCCGCGAGGGATACGAAAAGCCATACGAAGCCCTTAAAGAACTTTCAAGAGGAAAAGAAGGAATTGGCAAAAAAGAAATACATGCTTTTATCGATACTCTTGATGTAAGCGATAAAGTGAAAAAGGAACTGAAAAAGATCACACCGCAGAATTACACAGGAAAATACCCTCAATGAAGAACTCTATCAAAACTTAAAACCTTATCAAAGCTTAGAAACTCTATCAAAACTTAA
>CAZEWB010000962.1:0-1704 GCA_964515655.1 uncultured Bacteroidales bacterium | reverse complement strand
AAATTATTTAAGACTATGTTCGACCTTCTTCAGACGGAAAATATCAGCAAATCCTTTGGCGACCTTGTTTTATTCGAGGGTGTCTCGCTTAGCATTCCGCTCGGGCGAAAAACGGCATTGCTTGCAAGGAACGGGGCAGGAAAGTCGACATTGCTTAACATCATTGCGGGACTTGATAAGGCTGACACAGGAAAAATCGTTACACGAAATGACCTCAGGATCGGATATCTTCCACAAGACCCTGTTCTTGATCCCGGTTCTACAGTGTTCGAATCTGTTCTCCAATCTTTCTCTGATGTAAGGCAATACATTGCTGACTATGAAAAAGCCGTTGCGAACGACGACAGAATTGCCATAGCAGACCTTTCGGCAAAACTTGACGCATCCGGAGCATGGGATGTTGAGGTTAGAGTAAAACAGATATTAGGAAATCTTGATATAAACATTCCTGATACAAAAATTGAAACACTGTCAGGCGGTCAGAAAAAGCGTGTTGCTCTGGCGTCAGTTCTGGTGCAGAAGCCGGATCTGCTGATCCTGGATGAGCCGACAAATCACCTTGACCTTGACATGATAGAGTGGCTGGAGGATTACCTGAACAACCAGTGCGAAACATTACTGATGGTAACACATGACCGTTATTTTTTAGACAGGGTCTGTAATGAAATTATTGAACTCGACAGTAAAAAACTATACACATACAAGGGAAACTATACTTACTTTCTCGAAAAGCGTGAAGAGAGGATGGACAACTTTAATGCCGAGGTCGAAAAGGCAAGAAATCTTCTCAGAAGGGAACTCGAATGGATGCGTCGCATGCCCAAAGCGCGTACCACAAAGGCCAAAGCAAGGATAGATTCATTTTACCATCTTGAAGAAAAGGCCAACCAGAAAATGTACGACGAAAGGGTAAAGATAAATGTCTCGTCGGCCAGGCTCGGTAAAAAAATACTGGAAATTGCATACCTCAACAAAGCATACGGTGAGCAGGCGCTGATAAAAGATTTCACGTATATATTCCGCCGTCTCGAAAAGGTTGGTGTGGCAGGGCCTAACGGCTGCGGTAAAACGACAATGTTGAACATCATCGCAGGAGAAGTTGAGGCTGATTCCGGCAAGTTCGAATTCGGGGAAACCGTAAAAATAGGATATTACAAGCAGGAGGAACCATGTTTTGACCTTCAGAAAAAAGTGATAGACGTTGTGCGGGATGTTGCTGAAGTCGTCTCTCTGTCGGATGGTTCTAAGCTTTCAGTTTCTCAGTTCCTGAATTATTTTCTGTTCCCGCCTCCGATGCAGCAGCAGTATGTGTATAAGCTCAGCGGCGGTGAACTGCGCCGGCTTTACCTTGTCACGATCCTGATGAAAAATCCCAACTTCCTTTTACTCGACGAGCCTACCAACAACCTTGACATTATGACCCTTCAAGTACTGGAAAATTACCTCTCTGCATTTCCGGGATGCGTCCTTGCAGTGTCGCACGACAGGTTTTTCCTTGATAAGATCTCGGATCATCTTTTTGTTTTCAGCGGGAACGGTATCATTAAGGACTATCCCGGCAATTACAGCGACTTTATAGATATAAGGAAAGAAGAGGAACGCAGGGAAAAGTTAGCACGTATAAAAGCAACTCCTAAAAAAGAGGAAAGTCATGCAATCCGTGGCGACTATTCTGTACGCCTTTCATTTAATGAAAAAAGAGAA
>CAZEWB010000961.1:0-1705 GCA_964515655.1 uncultured Bacteroidales bacterium | reverse complement strand
GGAAGTACGGTCATATCCTCACAGAGGTGACCAAGGCGCAGCGGGATATTCTCAAGGCCTTGGATATCCGACTCCCTGGCAATGCATCGTTATAATTTCTTCGGGAATTTAGGCAGATTTGCCCTCCTTTTCGGCATAACCCTACAACGGCATTTATAACTTGACAACAACCAGGGACTCATGCATAATCTGTTCAAAAAAAAGGAGAGGAGGAACAGATTATGCTGCCAGAGTGTCGTACAGAGTGTGTCCCATTTCCTATTCCGAAATTCAGCATGGATGAGAGTGACATTGATGGTTTTATGGACAAGTTGAAGACATTCCATGAACAGTTCAGAGATTGCTTTTCACGCAGTGAGCCATGGGAGAACTTATTCCGGTATCTATCCGGCCAATTCAGTGGCTTGGAGAGAAAGTCCATTGAACCGATGGCATTGCATGTCGAGGGGGGTGATGTTCGGTGCATGCAGCGCTTTATAAGTGACGCAGTGTGGAATGACGATAAAATCTTGAAGCGTCACCACGAAAACATAAGTGAGGAGATGGGCGATAAGGACGGCGTACTGATCTTTGATGAATCCGGATTTGTAAAGAAGGGTGACGATTCTGCCGGTGTATCGAGACAGTACTGTGGTTCCATAGGGAAAGTTGAAAATTGTCAAGTGGGTGTATTCGCAGCATACGCATCACGACATGGTTACACACTGATTGACGATCAATTGTTCATACCCCAGAAGTGGTTTGAAGATAGCCATAAAGAGAGACGGGAAAAATGTTGCTTCCCAGGGGATATTTCTTTCAAAACCAAGCCCCAGATCGCAGCGGAAATGTTCCGAAAGATTCGTGATGATGAGATTCTTCCTTTTAAGTATGTAGCGGCAGATTCTGTTTATACCAACGGTGAGGGCTTTCTCGATGCTGTCGAGAACATTCCTGGTGTCGTTTATTTCCTTGCAATTCCTTCTGACACCCTTTTCTGGTTTCATGAGCCCGTCGTAACGGAGAAACAGTTCAAGCACAAAGGTGTAATCAGGAGCAGGATGGTGGTTAATAAAAAGGAAAAGGTCCCCGTCCGTGTTGACAATTTTGCCAAGGATCTGAAGGATTATTTCTGGTATCGGCGTACTGTTGCTGAAGGCACAAAAGGACCCATCGATTACAAATTTACCAAAAGGCGGGTAACATTGTGCAAAAAAGGTATGCCTGACCGGAATGTATGGCTTATCATCAGGCGTACATTAGGGAAGGATACTGAATACTCCTTCTTTATCAGCAATGCGCCCCGATCTACAAAACTGAGTACATTTGTCTGGTTAAGTGGCATTCGCTGGGCTATAGAACAGTGTTTTGAGGAAACTAAAACCGAACTTGGTATGGACCACTACGAGGTCAGGAAATATGGCGGCTGGCATCATCACATTCTTACCTGCATGTTAGCCCATTTCTTTCTCTGGCACCTGAAGATCAGGTTGGGGGAAAAAATCACCAGCCATTACGCTGTCGCAGCTTAGGATGATCATTAGGATTGTACTGCCGATGCGGACTTTTGATGCACAGAAAATCCTTGATTTAGTCATGTGGATTCAATTGAGAAACCACCGTGCAACTGCTCGCTATTCAGATGTTCTTCGTAATTAATCAGATGTCTTACCCCTACAACGGCACATAGTCTAATTTCAGTTTTTTCTTCCGGTGCGAGATGTAG
>CAZEWB010000960.1:0-1706 GCA_964515655.1 uncultured Bacteroidales bacterium | reverse complement strand
ATTGATGTAATCGTGCTGCCTGAAACGCTGCCAATGTACCTTATGTGTATATTCGCAGAACTGCCAAGTGCATTCATAACAGGTACAAGAATCCTTTGCATCTGCAGTCCGAACGGGCAATTCGAAACAACGAACGCATCCAGTTCCGGCGTGTCTTTTTTCGCTATCTTAGTGCATTTTTCCTCTGCAGCCTTCTTGGCCAGCTCTTCGGCTTTTTTCTGGGCATCTGCGCTTGCGTAATATGTTGCACCGGTAATGTCTGCTTTCAACAAGTATTTATCACTGATTTTTTCAAAGACATCTGCCTGACTTGCATAATTCGCTGCAGTTGAAATAGCTTCATCGAAGATGTAAGCTGGCAGGAAGATTATATTGTACTTCTCAATTAGGGCTTTACCTTCGGTTGAGGATGAATCAACATTCGTTATCTGCACTCCCGGGAACAAATTTTCAGTTATTGCCAATATGCTCGTCGTATCACAGGAGCTGCATTTTGGGTCGTTAACAACTGTTAGCTGGACAGTTACTGGATCTTCGACTTTTCTAACCCAGACTTTAAAGATGAGCGTTTTTCCTGCAAGCAGGCCAGAAGTGTAGCCTTTTTCCGGAGGTATGGTGAATTCTTTCTCTTCCCCGACTTTCATACCAAGTATGGCTTCATCAAACCCGGATATGACCTGGCCTTTGCCAACAACGAATGAGAAAGGAGCGTATTCTCTTCCCGAGTTGTAAATCCCTGCTTTCGTCGCTTCATCCTGCAAAGAGGTGTCGAAAACTGTTCCGTTCTCGTATTTTCCTATGTAATCGAGAGTCACTATTTTTCCTGCGACTGCTCCTCCGGTGACTGTTGTTGCCATGGTTGTTGTAGTCGTAGTTGTTTCGGAACCTTTCTGGGTTGTCAAGTAGTATCCTACTCCAATTCCAATAACGAGTATAACAGCAAACAGGAATATCCACATTGCCGTGTTATCCGTTTTTCTTTCTTCTCGTTTTTCAGTAACTTCTTCGTGAGTTACTTCCTTTTTTGCTTTAATCTTCTTTTTAGCCATTTTGGTTCTTTATTACTTTTTATTATCTTATTTCGATATATGGGCCCGACCGGATTCGAACCGGTGGCTTTTCGCACGTCAAGCGAATGTCATAACCGGACTAGACCACGAGCCCAAATGAATATCCGTTACACTACGATTGAATTATGCACTATGAATTTGCGAATTGTGAAACGAAAATCCAGATTTTAACTATTAAATTATTTATCCTTGTTATGGATATCCAGTTTCCTGCTCGCTCCATAGCCGCATGCAGAGCAGACTTGTTTCTTCCTGTGGAATGAGTACTTTCCGCATCTTTTGCATTTGATGTGGGGTTTTCTCCTTCCTCGCTTACCCATCGATGGCGTTCCTTTTGTCATTTTAAGATACGAACAGTATCATGTCCCCTCTCACGAAGACCTGTTTGAATTTCTTCTCTACCTCGTTATCCTTGAAGCTCGCCTCTTCCAGAACGAGGTTTATGTGTATGTCAAACGCCCTCAGCGTTCCCGTAATCTCTATCCCGTTTTTAAGCTTTACCAAAACGTTACTGCCCATCAGTCCGTTCAAAGCATCTAGTGGTTTCATTTTCTTTAAATCCAAGCATGGAATAATTCTTTATGAATAATATTAATACCATAGGTAAATAAAAGTCCGATTTGGTTTAATTTTTAA
>CAZEWB010000959.1:0-1711 GCA_964515655.1 uncultured Bacteroidales bacterium | reverse complement strand
AAAAGATTGCCTTTGTAGGACGTAACGGTGAAGGAAAAACAACAATGAGCCGTATTATAAACGGTGAACTCGAATTTGAAGGGTTTTTCAAATACGGGTCACATGTTAAGACAGGCTACTTTGCTCAGAACCAGCATCTGCTGCTGAGCGAGGGCAAGACCGTTTTTCAGACCCTTGATGATGCTGCCGTAGGTGATATACGTACACAGATAAAATCGATACTCGGTTCTTTCCTTTTTGGCGGCGAGGACATTGATAAAAAAGTAAGCGTACTGTCGGGCGGCGAAAAAGCACGCCTTGCCCTTGCCCAGATGCTACTGACCCCATACAACCTGCTTGTGATGGACGAACCGACCAATCACCTTGACATGCTTTCACGCGAGATTCTTAAAAAAGCCCTGAATCAGTTCGACGGTACTCTTATTATCGTTTCTCATGACCGCTATTTTCTCGACGGCCTTACTACCAGAGTTATAGAGTTCACAAACGGAAAGATATACGACTATCCCGGCAATATAACCGAATTCCTTGAACATAAACGTATCGAAAGTCTTCAGAACCTGAACAGGGTGCATGCAGTAAATAAAATAAGCCAGAAAGAAAACAAAGAAACCAAAAACGATTACCTGGAAAAAAAGGAGATCATCCGCATCCGCAGGAAACTTACAGGCAGCGTTGAAAGGCTGGAGAAGAAGATCGCAGAACATGAACAGGAAATGCAATTGCTCGAAAAGAAACTGTCAGATCCTTCAATTTACAATCAGATCCTTCAAAAGGAATTGATAAATAAATACAACGAGATTAAAAGGAATAACGATATGGCGTTAAAAGAGTGGGAAAAAGCTTCGGAAGATCTGGAAAAGTTCGAAAGTGAGAATCCTGAGCAGTAAGTATTCTACCTGACAATCTCATGTTACGTAAATAAATTCTTGTGTGAAAAAAGTTCCAAGCCCCAAATCAATGACACTACATTTTCTTGAACGAAGTGAAAAGAAAATGAAAGTGGAATTGATCCTGAACGAAGTGAAGGATCTAAACCCAAGTCCCAAATTCCAAATTTCAAGTCCCAAATTCCAAATTTCAAGTCCCAAATTCCAAGTTCCAAATTCCAAATTTCAAGTCCCAAATTCCAAGGGAGTCGTCCCTTGGGGCTTGGATCTTGGGGCTTATTCACTGTCTTTTTGCGTAACATCAGATAAGTAATATAAATACTATTTAACAATATAAAGTTTTCCGGTTGATTTATTGCCGTCAATATTCATTGTATAGAAATACATGCCGTTATGCAGGTTGCGTATTTCGAACGAAATGGTCTGAACGCCGGTTTTCATTTTTTCTTGCTGTTAATACTGGAAGAGTACAAAACTTGATTCCCTGGTGTTGCTTAAAAAAATATTTTCAAAAATAATTTTTTTTCGAAGAATTTACCAAACTGAAATAATGTTTTTTAAAATACTGCAAAAAACTCGTTTTAACGGATTATTCTTTTTATTTTTAGGCTGTGGAATGGCTGAAGAAAATATTGCGGTACATCAATTTCTGGAGGATAAAAAGCCACAGGCAGAAAAGTTTTATTATCCTTATCAGCATTGTAGTGGGTGTTGCAGGCGGACTAGCTGCAATCGTTACAAAGAATATGGTGTTCTATTTGTCCGAGTTTGTTACCGGTCTTTCTGATAAACAGTACCTGAACTACCTCCTGCTTGCATTT
>CAZEWB010000958.1:0-1715 GCA_964515655.1 uncultured Bacteroidales bacterium | reverse complement strand
GGAATTTTTCGTCGAAGCCAATGCCGTTGTCCTCAATCACGATCCTGCGAAAATCTTTGCTTCCGAAATCGTGGTTAACGACCGCAAAGGAGATTATGCCGCCTGCAAGAGCTCCTAGAAAGTAGCCTACCATCTCAGGGATTCCATGCACTATAACAAAACAAAAGCTCATCGGGAATGAAGTGAAGTACTGCGCTATGAACTCGATGTCAGTCCTTCCCGCATAAGTCGCTATGGAGCTTCTTATGATATCGCCAATTGCAATTCCAACCACTGAGCCGTTTAAGACCAGTATGAAAATCGCCCCTGCCCCGAATATGAACGAGAGCACTATGCATGCGCCAAGGACCATGAAATTGTTGCTGACTATCGCATAGACCTCCAGGATATCAGATGTCGCGTACCCAATCGTCCTTCCAGTGACCTGATTAAGGATCTCTATCTGAAAATCGAACAGATTCTTGCCGATGCTTTCAGGAAGGATAGTGAACCAGAACGCATAAGAAACCACTAAACCCAGAAACAGGAAGATGAAAAGGAGAACAGCCTTCTCATGCTCTCTCATGCAGGCAGCCTCATTGCATGAATCAAGGTCTTTTCTTTCCTCGACCTTCATGACATCGCACATTATCACTATCAGTGGCATGGATGTTATGAAAATGGCTGAAAGGCTTGCATATCCTCCGAAGAATAGTCCTCCCAAAAGAAGGCCGACTGAAGCGTAAAAAAATCCCACGAGGAACATCTGCTCAGGGAAATCTTCCGCGCTTTCCGCCTTGATTATGGATTCGAGAACCATATGATACTTATTCTGTTTGCCAGCATATATCCTTTTCGGAATTATTTTATTTTAAGGGGTGCGACCAAATAATAACTGCAATGGAAACCAAACCAAGAATTTCAGGAAGCATATATATACTTTTAATATGTATATTGATGATCTTATTTTCCGGCTGTGTAAACCAACAGCAAACTGGAACGACAACGACTGTTGAAGAAAAAATAACGACAACAGAAATTTCAACCACGCAAGTGCAGACGACGGCAACCAGCAAAACGACAACGACGATATCAGTTGTTTCTGGAAATTGCTCAGATTCAGATGGCGGCAGGAATTATGGCACCAAAGGAGAAGTAGTGTTGCCTGATGGAACGAGGTATGTGGATTATTGTTACAGCGATAAAGTCCTAATCGAATATGCCTGCGATTTGTTAGAGGGAACTGCTGTCAATTGCCCAACTTGGACAAGCAACGGCGCATGTGTTGATGGTGCGTGCACTCAGGCGAAATAATCGAATTCAACCAAAATTTCACTAAAATCCAAATTGCGGGTTTTTGTTTAATTGATTTTGCAGTAAGTTCAATCGTATTCCAAAAATCGTGTGCAATACAACACAAAAACCAATAGCAGAAAGCGACATATGCCCTCTTGGTATTTATAAAGAGATGCGTAAATATTTAAAGTATCAAACACTATAATTATTATATCGAAAAAAATGGATGAACAAAACCGGTTTATTTTTCTACAGATTGAAGAACGCACTGATTCTTTCTGGAATGCAAAAAAGCTGCTTCTGTCTATCGGAAATTTTTTATATATGCTAAAGATCAAACTTTGAGGTCAATATACAAAATGGAAAATAAAAACCAAAAAGGAGGTTATAAAACGAAAACGAAAAGAGAAAACAGAATTAAGCTCACAGAGCCCTTATTT
>CAZEWB010000957.1:0-1715 GCA_964515655.1 uncultured Bacteroidales bacterium | reverse complement strand
CAGGCCATTGCCACACCTTCCAGCCGGTAAAGGACGGAGATGATGGCAATGCCTGTCAGGAGAACACCGGAGACAACAGAGATGATATAGCGCTTAGAGGGGTTCATCATACAGGAAGGGGTGCGAAAGTAATGTTTACAGTATGTGCGGTGTTCATGGTAATTGTAATACCGGTTTTGAGAACTTCAATGGGATTTCCAAGTTCATCAGTTACGGATTCAATGGTTGAACCTTCTGCCGGAACAATGGTGATGTTAACCATACTATCCTTTTCTACCTTGAATAACTGATCGGTGTTATAATTCACAGCCTTGTAGTTGAAAGAACCGCTGCCTCCTCCCGAAGACTTCAGTACTACACTCAGGTCAACTTCGTAATAAGCATAGCGGACAGAATCGGCAACAAGTACTTCTCCGTCCAGTACAACTTCGTTGTTTATGAAATCTACAGTTTTAAACTTGCGGAAGATCTCATAGAGTTTTACGTTAACGATTTTTCCGTCACGTTTGCGGACAAAGGCAAGTTCAAAGTCCTTGATGGGGGTTTCATTTTCAGCCATAGTTTTGTTTTTTAAGGGTTATTATTTACGTTTTTTTCTTTTTCTTCTTTCGTTTCTCCAGAGGAACATGCCGCCGATCCCGAGTGCAAGGAATCCTAAAAGTCCTAACTCAGACTTTTTTTTTCTGCTTCTGTCAGCACTTCATTCAGCAGGGCTTCGGGAATTGCTTTCAACATGCTTTTCTTAGCTTCCCTTACAGTTATTTTCTGATCTTTGTTTATGTCGAATCCGGGATTCTGTTTTGCAATTACTGAAGCACTGATATTCGGCGACTGTATCACATAATCATCGGGTTTTCCGACAGCAGCCGGGAAAAATGTAATCATGTACAGATCAAAATAGCTTCTAATGCGTCCGGCCCAGCCCTTGTAATACTGATACACATAATCGAGCTGCTTATAATTGCTCATGTTGTACAATTGCTGTGTTGTCGTTCCCAATGAACGGGCAGTATTCGGCATGAACTGAATAAGACCTGTTGCACGATAAGGTGAGCGTGTGAACGGATCGCTGGGATCACCTTTCTGTTTATTTACTGCCTGTGCATTCAGGCGGCTTTCGTTGTACATCACAACCATAAGCCAGTTCGGGTTTATACCGAGCTTTGCTGAGATCTCCTGTACTTTTCCTGCAAAAGCATTCTTGCTTTCTTCTCTGTTGCAGATCAGTTTGTCAATAAGTATCATACGTTGTACATTTTTACATGGTTTGAATTTACCCACCTGATAGTTTTGTCAATGGTTCGGAACTGATACCAGTTCAGTTTTCCTGTATTGAGCGATTGCAGATATTCTCCCAGGAGAACTCCTGATTCAACTTTTACCAGTGGCTGCATTTTCTCATTCAGAACCGTAGTGTTTTCGGCACTTACAAGTATCCTGCCCTGAAAGCCGTTTACTGCCTTACTGTAAAAATCAAGTGGTTTTTTGTAAGAGATCACTGATTGTGTTTTCGGGTACTGAGAAAACATTGTACTGTAATTATCGTAAATGTCCACATGGCTTTTGCTTGACGAAACCCACATGCTGTAACTTTTACCTGCAAAGGGTTTGAGGCTGGCAGGCAGACCGTCTTTTTTGACGATGTAACCAACCTGAATGAAGCGGACATTGTTCTTTGTGTCCAGTTCCTGATTACCGGTTGCATACCCGATAAA
>CAZEWB010000956.1:0-1718 GCA_964515655.1 uncultured Bacteroidales bacterium | reverse complement strand
TGTGTTGGGTGTGTTTGGTTTTGTTTGTTTATTGGAATTTAACACATTGGGCAACCTTGCAGATGCCGGACGTTTTTACCTTTACGCAGTATATTCCGCATGGCTCATCAGACAGATCGAAATACAACTTGTTGTTGCCGGGGATAAATATCTTTTCGGTCTCTGAAATGACCCTTCCAAGAACATCGGTTATTGTAATGGTTGCGGGGGTTTGAATCTGGGATTCGGATTCAACAGTAAAAACTGTATTGAATGGATTGGGATAAACTGTCAGGAAAAAATCATTATCAGCTGCCTGAGCGCTTATACCGTCATATATCCTTAAGGAAAGAAATGCATCATCACAAACCATTGTGTCGGTTGTATAACAGCATTTGTAAACAAGGGTATCATAACCGATATAACTTGAATCAGGAGTATATGATATTGTATTATCGGGATTCACAACTGCCGTTCCGTGCAGAGGCGGAGTAACAATGGCCGTTTTAAGAGTAGTCACGCCCTGATTATTATCATTATCCAGAACATGTGCTACTGCAGGCAAATGGATTTCAATACCAAGAGTATCATCAACTGCAACAGGACCGGGAAAAAAATGTACATCATCCACATATGCATTGTCAAGAGTCCGAGGAAACAGATATACCGTATCTTTCGCGATGTTCCTTGTTTCAATGGTCAGAATGAAATCCGTTCCTGAATAGGCATTAAGGTCAATAACACGATAGATGAAAGGATCGTCTTTGGGCGTGGTAGGATTATAAGTTCCTCCTATCTGTGTTCCATTTGCAAGAAGACGTAAATTGCTGGCTATTCTGTAATCTTCAGGAGCACCGCCAATGTACTGAGAGTATAAAACACCGCCATGTGTCTGCTTCAATCCGAATTTCATATAAACAGTGTTCCATGAGGTTGCATCCACACAGTAACTAGCTTTTGCGGACAGGAATGAGTTTACCTGCCATGTGTTAAATCCATCCGGAATTTCAAGCATATCAATATATGTCAAAGCATTTCCACCTGTCATTCGTAAGCCCTTTAAGCTTCCGGGACCGTGAGCAGTTGGAAGAATATTCACATGGGAGTATGGAGTAGTCTGTATAAGAACATAATTCAGAGCATCTGTTTCTTCAAAACCCAGTGTGTCTATTCCAAGTGAACCGATATTCTTGATCAGGTAACCCGAGTATTGGTCATTTGCTGTTAGTGTGTCCTGAACAAAAGCAGTCCATGCGTCTATCGTATAATTTCCGTCTGCATTACCATCAAATGTCTGAGTAAAAGTATAGGTTATTGTATCTGTGGGATACATATCTGCAGACAATGTATAAGGTTCTATTACAGTATCAGTTCCGTTGACACGGTATGCCAGATCCACAATTGTTCCGGAAGGCAGATAATCGCAACCGTAAAAACCAAATTTACATGTTACCGGCTCTGTAGTGGAAAGCAAACATTGTGACGCCGGAGAAATTATTTTTATCATGCCCACATTTATGTTTTGCTGTAGCAACGTATAAAAATTGTAGCTCATGATGCTGTCGGTAAAACCGGTAGTCCCGGATCCGTATTTTACCCAGCAGTTCAGAGTATGAAGCCCAAGAGTTGTCGCGTCAACGGGCACAGCAAAATCGACGATAAGAGAATCACCTCCTGACCAGTCGCTTGTAAGCGTATCAACCTCATAATTTATTGCACCGCCAAACACACCCAACCAC
>CAZEWB010000955.1:0-1724 GCA_964515655.1 uncultured Bacteroidales bacterium | reverse complement strand
TGTGTTGGGTGTGTTTGGTTTGTTTTTGCTCCCGTTGAATATCGTTGAGCGTTGTGAGTTGTGCGTTGTGAGTTAAAGCTTTCACGCTCAACGCAGAACGCACAACTTTATCTTAAGTGTATGCTGCATTTATTTTTACGTATTCTGACGAAAGGTCAGATGTCCAAATAGTGCACTCGCCTTTTCCGATTCCGAGTTCAATGGGAATTGTAATATCCTTACCCTTCAGCAATCCTTTTGCTTTCTCTCTTCCTCCCGGAACCGGTGCATTGTTGCGGACAACGTGGATTCCGTTAAAAAACACGTTTATTTTTTCAGGGTCAAGTTTTATCTGTGAATTCCCGACGGCAGACACAATCCTGCCCCAGTTCGGGTCTGCACCATACATGGCGGTTTTAACCAAATTTGAATTCGCGATGGAGAAAGCCGCGGTTTTTGCGTCCGCATAACTTGCCGCACCCGAAATTTTTACTTCTATAAATTTGGTTGCACCTTCTCCATCCCTCACCATCATTTTTGCCAGAGTCAGGCATACATAAACCAGAGCTTGCCGGAATACTTTGTATTCTGAAGTATTTTTATATAGTTTCTTATTGTCTGCAAGACCATTTGCGAGCACGACAACCATATCGTTTGTGCTCCTGTCACCATCAACCGTAATAAGATTGAACGACTGGTTGACGGCAGTTTTCAAAGCACTCTCGAGAGCAGCCCTGTCAATCAGCGCATCTGTGGTAATAAAACACAGCATTGTAGCCATATTGGGATAAATCATTCCGGAACCCTTGGTGATTCCGCCTATTTTTACAGTTGTTTCGCCAATTTCTACCTCGACAGCAATTTCTTTTTTAATCAAATCTGTCGTAAGAATTGCGGCAGCAGCATCCGTGCCGGAATATTCATCCATTATAGAAACTGCTTTCTTTATTCCCTTTTTTACTTTATCCATAGGAAGCATCATCCCGATTTTGCCGGTTGAAGCAACAAGCACGCTACTTGAAGGCACTTCAAGGATTTTCGACGCAAGGATTATTGTTTCCTTCGCGTCCTCAATTCCCTTTTTGCCTGTGCAGGCATTGGCGCTTCCGCTATTTATGACTACTGCCTGAATTTTACTGCCCTTGCTGATAATGTCCTTACTTACCAGTATCGGCGCTGCCTTTACTTTATTGGAAGTAAAAACAGCGGCGGCGTCTGCCGGAACTTCGGAATAAATAATTGCAAGGTCCTTCCTTTTCTTTTTTATTCCACAATGAATCCCCGCAGCTTTAAAACCAAGAGGAGCAGTAATACTGCCTTCAATAACTTTCATTTTATTTATTTTTCCTTCTTATTGCTCCAAACTCTTATACTCTTCAACTCTACAAACTCTAAAAACTCTATGAACTCTATAACTTCATTTAAAAAAGCGGGCAATGGGACTTCTTCTCACCCCTCGCTCCGCTCGTCCTTCGAAGCCGGCCGCCCTCACTCGAACCAGTGGCGTTCGGGTCGGCTTCAAGTCCCATTATCTGGGCTTGAAAGAAAGCGGGCAATGGGACTTGAACCCACGATCTTCTGCTTGGGAAGCAGACATTCTACCACTGAACTATGCCCGCATCTCGAACCTGGACTTGTCCGCCGAAGCATCAACAAATCTTTTCCGAATAGGAAAAGTATAGATTTGTTGAGCATTTGCGCAGGCGGAAACTATGCCCGCATCTTTTAAATACAGTACATCGTTC
>CAZEWB010000954.1:0-1727 GCA_964515655.1 uncultured Bacteroidales bacterium | reverse complement strand
AAAAGTAATGATGTCTTTAACTGGTCGGTAATTACAACCATACCCGTTGCTTTCTGTATATGAATAATCAATAGCAGTGTTGCTGTTTCCCGCACCGGGTATGGTTGTAATTACCGACCAGTTAAAGCCATCATTACTTTTTTCGAGGGTAAAATAATCGTTATTTGTTTCGGATGCTGTTGACCAGTTAAGAAGAACATTATTATTTAAACATTCAGCTGAAAATGACGATAGTTCTATTGGTAATATACCGGAAGCTCTGCTGATTCCTTTTTCTGAAAATGTAGGGCAATTAATTCTGTAAGCGTAACCGGAGGCTACGGTAGTATTTGAAAAGTTGCCGATTAATTGCCAGTTTGTACCATTATTAAGGTCAATCGGGCGACTGAGGATACTAAAACTATTATCAGCCAAACCGCTGAACCCGCTAAAATAAAGTTTCAAATCATATTTGCCGGATGTAATAGAACCATTCGGGGTCATGACCCAGACTCCTTCGGTACAAACTCCGGTATATGTCTGACCTCCTTCCGAAAGCGCGGGGAAATTAAAATTGGGCGTTACAGGATTTGCTTTGAAATAACATTTTATATCATTAATTCCGCCCATGCTGCCATTTGCAATTAATACTGCTGGATTTGACCTGTTGCTGATTCCAACGGGGAACCAGTAGGTATCTCCACTTCCTGACGGGTTATCTATTGCCCTTCGTAAATTTCCATATACCCAGCTGTTAACAAAAATACTGCTTGTTCCGCCGCTCTGGTCATCATCAAGCCGGTCATCCCAGTCAGATGAAAAATATACTTCATAAATGCCAGTTGTTACTGTTCCTGTCGTCAAAGTCAACCGGTTAGTTACTGTAATATTGTCGGTTAAGTTAACAGTGTATATTTTATTACTCTTATTAATTACAAGTTTATAAAAAGTTTCTCCTCCCGCGGGGCTATATATTGCACTGTTCTGAGCGCCTTTAAAAGTCACTTTGCCGGATTCTTCTTCATAAGTTCCACCGTTATCATTATCCCAGTTATTGTAAACAATTATTTTACCCTGGTAATTGGCGACATCTTCCTGTTTTGCTGAGAGTGTATTGCCATTTGCAATATAAACGTCATTTTTAACTACAATATCGTCGTAGGCCACCGAAACAGGTCCTCCGTGATATACTTTTTTGCCCCCGGATTTATTAATTGTCAGGTTCCACAACCAGCTGTTTTCATTATCCCCATTTACGATCCAGCCATCATCGTAAGCGCTGTAAAATTCTGCTGTACCTCCGGTAGGGTCCCAGTTCGAACCATCGCTTGTCCAGAAATCGTCGGCAAAATGAAAGTTTCCTCCTGTGATATTCACGCTTGTGGTTGTTCCGACAATAAGGTCATCCGATTCAAAATAAATGTCACCTCCGCTTATTGTGATAATACAGCCACTTGTCCCGCCCCAGTCCACTAAATCAGCATCCGTACCGATCTGTTGCCTGATGATACCGCCGGACATATCAAGAGTTCCTCCTGGAATTTCAAAAAGACCATTGGTGATCCGCAATTCTCCGGCATCCATATCAAGCGTACCATAAGGAAAAATAGTCAGTGTATTACCAACACCCTTAATCTCAACTAAGGTATTGGCATCATGGATGAATAGTTTGCCATCATAAGAACCGGCTTCCCACCAACCGATATACGGGGCATAGGTAGTTGTGGATAAATCATAACCGCCGGCAC
>CAZEWB010000953.1:0-1731 GCA_964515655.1 uncultured Bacteroidales bacterium | reverse complement strand
TGTGTTGGGTGTGTTTGGTTTTTGTTTGCGATATCGTACTTACTCAGCATTTTCAGCGGAACATAATTATAGGCCAGTTCCTGAATATGTATCTCCGGCAAAGTCTTACTTCCGGCAGGCTGCAGGTACTCAAGTGTGACTTCTTCTCCCTGTATAAGTTCGGTTGAAAAATGCTTGCCGGTAGGATTGTTTTTCGCGGTAAAGGCTCCAACCACCTGGTTCCTGTATGCATTATAGAGCCACAGTTTGCCGTCTTCGGGCAGTGCAAATCTGTCATAGATCACAGCAAGAGCGGTTGCGCCGGGCGCTTTCAGTGTCAGCCGCCATATCTTCGATCCGTCCGGCATGTCTGTCCAGGTTCCGGCATCATCAATACCGGCATTTACGGCAAGACTGATACCCGTTTCTACATAAGTGCCGTTTTTCCCGTTGTAGGGAGAATTGTGCTTTTCGACCGATGGAGCGGAAATTGTAAGGATATCCGGAACGGGCAACTTTACACCCGATGTAAAACTATAAGGGATATTCTTTTCTGATGGTTGGGCTGTAGCGCTCAGCATAGGCAACGTCAGAAGAAGTAAACTCAGCAGGAAAGTGGTTACATTGTTTTTCATAAACGGAATGGTTTATTTGAACGGATGAGTAAAATTATTAAAAATTTTGATATGTGCGAAAAAATTAATAATTTGCAGCTACATTTTTTATAAAAAAGGTATTCTTAAACCAAAAAAGATAGCTACCTATGAAAAAACTTATAGCGATCATTTGTTGCATGCTTGTCGTCTTCACTGCCTGCAAGGATAAGACAGAAGATGAAAACCCCATTGATAACCCTGATATCATCGGTACCTGGAAACGGGTAGCCTCCGGAACCATTTTCGGTTCGGATACAGATTATACGAATTACAGCGAGAATATCTATCATAAATTCTTTGAGAACAATACATACGAGGAGCACAAGACCTCTTCGGGATTTACCAGTGTTGCACATTACACATTCGGACTGTCGAACGATACCCTGAAGTTTTATTCAATGGGTAGCGTTCTCGATCATAAGAACTTCTGCCGTCTGAGTAGTTCCACGCTTATTATCCATGTGCCTCCCGATGCGCAAAACCATGTTTACAAACTGACGAAGATGAACTGACCGCCGGGACAAGACCCAAGTCTCAAGACCCAAATTTCAAATTCCAAGGGAGTTGTCCCTTGAGGCTTGGGGCTTGGATTTTGAGGCTTGGGGCTTATTAAAGACCCAAGATCCAAATTCCAAGACCGAAAAGCGTATATTAATGTATTACTACAAGTTTTTTCCAGCCAATGGTTTTGTTATATCCATCGCTTGCAAGTAACCAGTATACGCCTGAAGTTATTCCCGAAACATCAATTTCAAAGGAAGAAATACCAGTAACCGTATTGACAGGAACGAAGCCTGATATCCGCTTCCCCTGAATGTCAAAAACCGTAAAAGTAATTTTTTGATCCGGCGCAGAATTGATATTTATTGTACATTTTCCTGATGATGGGTTAGGAAAGATATCAATGCCGCCTGGCTGTTTTGCAACAGATCCGATGCTGACAGGATGAGCAAAAACCTGCTGATAATAATTGTCGGTACAATTTTCGTGTGTATACACAAGATGATATAAGGTATCATTCAAAGGCGTGACCCACGGGTTAGTGATCGTGTCATTATTTAACCCGGTCTGCGGAGTCCAGGTGCAAGACCACGAA
>CAZEWB010000952.1:0-1739 GCA_964515655.1 uncultured Bacteroidales bacterium | reverse complement strand
TGTGTTGGGTGTGTTTGGTTTGTTTGGGCATCAGTTAAACTTTGCTCAGCCTTCTTCTCTTCAGCGCTGAAGTGAAGATAGTCTGTTCCCGATAAAACCCCGTTTTTATTCGATGATTGCATACTCGAAAGTCTCTTGTTCAGCCGCTCAAGCTGTGCCTGTGAAAGTTCTTTAACTTTTCTGAAGTAAATAATGTTGCAGTAGAGGTCAATGACAGTCTCTTTGATACGGCGTGAATCAATAAGTGATTGCACAGAATCGCTGTACGCGCTTACCATCTCCATTTTAGTACGAGAAGATGAAATACCTCCGTCATACAGAATCTGGTTCACATCGAGGAAGATTTTATACTGGTCTTTAGGAATCTCCGGCAAAGTCAATCCTGGCATTGGCAGCGAAACTGAGGTGACATCCGACTGCCATGATGCCTGCCCTCCCAGCGAGACCTGAGGATACCATGTGTTCTGGGCATTCCTCTGTTTAAGTTGACCTGTTTCCAGTGCGTTCTTTGCACTGCTGCTGCCGGGCCACTTTGCAAGGGCCTTGCTAAGGCATTCATCCAGACTTACAGATACGTTCTGCGCTGTAAGAATTGCCGGCAACATTATTAAAATCATCAAAGTATGTTTCATGTATTTATATTTCATCTTTTTGACAGGATTTCAGGATTTACAGGTTTTGGTTATACCTATGACACATTTCTTTTTTATCATGTTAATCCTGTTATCCTGTCTAAATTTTTGTTTGTTTTTTTTCATGTGCTTATTTTTTCTTTTGACAGGATTTCAGGATTTACAGGTTTTGGTTATACACATGGCAAATTTATTTATAATCGTGTTAATCCTGTAATCCTGTCTATATTTTCACATTACCTGACTTTTAATGATTCTTTAATGAACTCGGGAATGAACTTTTTTCTTTCTTCGATGAATTTATCCCATTCCTTCTCGTTGTTCCCGAAAAGGAATTTTAATAACAGTGGCTTTGCAGCAAAAGGAAAAACGCACATTGAAATCAGCGATACCATAAGCTGCCGGAAGTCCACAGGTTTCAGAATGCCTGCTTTAACTTCCTTCTGTATCTGCCGGTTTATAACCTGCGGATCAATACCGGCCTGGTTCTGAAGTTTGTCCACGATCAGATCAGGGTTATTTTGTACTTCATGGAGTATGAACATGGGAATATGTGGATTTTGGCTGAGCAGTGTAATATATAAACCTGATATTTTCTCGATTTTTTCGAAAAGAGGCATTTCAGCCTGAAAATAGCCGGATATACGTGGAAGAAACTGATGAAAGGCCTCTTCAAATATTGCTGTAAAGAGTTTTTCCTTATTCCTGAAATAATAATGCAGTAGCGACTTGTTAATACCTGCCTCGTCGGCTATTTCCTGCATACGCGCACCGTCGTAGCCCTTCTTCATAAACACGACCCGCGCCGCATTAAGTATTCTTACTTCGATGTTCTGGTCTTTTTCTTTCATGTTTTAACTATATGGTTTGAACAGATGGTTTAACCAAACGGTCAAAATTAATTATTGTTTTTGAAACGGCAAAATGTTTATTTTATTGAATTTTTAATAAATCCGACATTCCATCGTCCGATCGAGTAGAAGGTGTGAAGACATGGGATCATCGGAAAAATTTATAAAAAATCCTTTCTTCCGTATCGAAAAATGACTTAATCTTGCATTATATTAATAATGTAAATGAATCCATTATTCATAGGGATACCCAAAG
>CAZEWB010000951.1:0-1740 GCA_964515655.1 uncultured Bacteroidales bacterium | reverse complement strand
CTGAACTCAGGCATCGCCCGTCAACGGAAATAATGCGGAAATATATTCGCTCACCGGAAACAGATGATATAGAATAATGAAGAATATTATCTGCAGGATTAGGATAAAGTAATACTGTCTTTTCGGATGTCAACGAACCGGCAGATGTTGTTGTATCATTCGCATACACTTTCAGGTTATCAAGGTAAAAGCCGTCATTATCTTCCCAGACGGCATAACCACCACGAAGTTTGAACCTGATCTTTACAGAACTTCCCAGATAATCATCAAGGGGCATCCATTCATCCATCCAGCTGAGCTGGTAACCATCATACGAATACCTGTTGCTGTTTTGTGCAAGCATCTTTGTGTATCTTCCACATAGGGCATTCCACGTGGCCCCGTTATCTGTCGAAGCAGCAGCCTCAACATAATCGTAACTTGGACAAATATCCCATTTGGCACAGAAAGAAAGAGCAGCAAAGGTAGAATTGGTGAGATCCAATGGCTGGCTTATTGTGATTATTCTTGTAGCATTATCATTATAGTTTCCGGTTGGAGTGTCGGTTGTTGAACTGTTGCCTGAACATGATGCCGAAGTGGTTGTTCCCCACGTTGTAGTTGTCCAGTTTGACAGATTTGTAAAATCGTCGGAAAATATAATATTGGGTTGACCGTATATCCTTACAATAGTATCAGACCAGTATTCGCCGGCGGGTGTTTGAATATTGTACATGTATTTTATTTGCGAACCTGCAACAAGTCCGGTTGTGACCTGATATGTTATGGAATCAGACCTGGTTTCCATAACCTGTAACCATGTTATCGCAATATTGCTTCCGACAGACTCGATACCATAAACCGGGACAAGTGAAATGGTCAGGTCTGCAGGCAACTGTTGGCCAAGTCCCTTTACATCAAATACTGCATAATCTGAAGCGTCACTGAAAACACTTGAGACATCTTTTACATCGGTGAAATAAGTTGAAAAAAGGGCTAAAAGAATGTTCGCTTCGAGGTTTACTGAACAAATTACAGGGATACGCGCAGTTGTAGGCCAGAAGCCATCGTTCTGGTCGCCTGCTTCAGGGCTCCAGCACATCACTTTTGGTTTTGATGACTGTTCTCCGTAAAACCAGTCGACCGATCCTCCGTTTGCAGTATAACCTACAGTATTCATCGGATTTCCGTATAAATAACCATTTGCAGTGGTCAGCAATACAGAATATGCCTGGAATAAATTATCGTCGGGTGTTACTGCATCAATATAACTCCATGGGTAAATAAGAACATTACTGTAACAGTGAAAATCTATTGACATATCGAACTGGTATAGGTTATAGAGGTCTCTAATGATCTGTGTTTCGGCCTCGCTGAAACCTGCAGTGCCCCTGTATACATCTGTAGAAGGATCCGGAGACGAACCAATATCATCATAACCCCAGTACATTCCGTAATTACGGTTCAGATCAACTCCGGGATTTGTTATATCGCAAGGGATCCTGTTCTTCCTGTGCATTCCTCCTCCATTCGGATCGGTGGTCTGATTATACCTGTAGCCATCGGGATTGATACATGGTAAAATGTACAGTTCGCAGTTATCAATAATATACTTTACGGTTTTATCCTGAGGATAATTCTCGAGGAGGTAATACATGAAATAAAACAATTGCTGCATTCCTGCCGGTTCTCTGGCATGTGTAAGAGCCGAATAAAAAATTCTTGGCTTACTCTGCAGTACCCCGGGATTATTTGAGATCC
>CAZEWB010000950.1:0-1744 GCA_964515655.1 uncultured Bacteroidales bacterium | reverse complement strand
TGTGTTGGGTGTGTTTGGGGGTTGGTGTTTCAGCAGTTCATTATACCTTTTTTCGACCCTTTTAGTTGATGGAACACCATTGATTTCCCTTTGTTTTATTGAACTGTTATTTGTCATCTTCATTCTTTTGCTTTTTCTCTTTTCAGTTGTACTTTATCTGTCGAATTACGAATTACGAACCAGTTACCAGTAACCAGCAACCAGTAACAAGTAGCACTATTTTCTTGTTTCTGGTTGCTGGTCACTTGTTTCTGGTAACTGTTTCGTATTTTGATAGGCATTGTTTCTGTTTTCTTAACTTCTATTTTTCCTGACAATGGTTTTCCTTAAACACCTTCAGCCTGCTTTCGAGAATTTCAAATTGCCATGGTTGGATAAGCGAAACGCAGGCACGCATTCCTTCGGTCCGTTCGCTTCCTGTTATGGCAAGCGAAATAGCGCTTATCCCGTAATACAATAATTGCCTGGACAATACTTCTCCGGATAGCCCGGGATAAGATATTGTGAAATAAAATCCATCGGCAATGGGTTTATCAATGTCGGTATCATAAACAATTTTAAATCCGTTATCGGTGAACATTTTTTTCAGAACCATTGCTCTTTCGCCGTATTCACGGACAACTTTAACAAAGTCATAGTTCCCGCTATTGACCGCCTTCATCAGGGCAAGGATAGCATACTGGGCAGAATGGGATGTCCCCGCTGTAGTTGTATATATTGTTCCCTGTACCAATGCCTGTCCGAATTTCGAAGAAGCATAAAACCTTAGCAGGTCGATATGGTCTGAACAAAAGAGTTTATTTGAGATAGCACACATCGCTATGCGTTGTCCCGCATAACTGAAGGACTTTGATGTTGACATCAGCAATACATAATTGTCGGTATATTTTGCAACCGTGGACTGGTAGGGTGGGACACCTGGTTTGGAAATATCTTTACGGAAATCCATGGCAAAATATGCCAGATCTTCTGCGACAACCACATCATATTTTGTAGCAAGTTCACCGATTATTTTCAGTTCATCCTCATTAAAACAGATCCATGACGGGTTATTCGGGTTGGAATATAAAATTGTGGATATATTTCCTTTTTCAAGTATCGGTTCGAGTTTGGCTTTTAATTTTTCGCCCCTGTGATTATACACATCAAAGTTCTCCTGTTTAAGCCCTATCATCTTTACCAGCTGTTTATGAACAGGGAATCCGGGGTCGATAAAAAGAACAGTGTCTTTCCGGGCGTTCATCCTGCCGGTAACCATGAATGTGAGAAAGGCCCCGTTAATTGACCCGGCTGTAGGGATACATGCAACAGGGTCGACATCTACATCAAGAAAGTTCTTAACGAAATTTGAAATTTCTACCTTTAGTTCCGGTATCCCGTCAAGGTCCGGATATAGAGATGCAACACCAGCATCAAGAGCTGCTTTTTCAGCTTCTATGGCTATCCTGGGAGCAGGTAGTCCGGGTATTCCCATCTCCATGCGGATGAATTTCTGCCCGGTCTTCTCTTCTATCTGGTTTATGAGTTTTCTTATCTCCCTGATTGTTGCATTTCCGACATTTGAAATCCCCATGTTTTTCAGAATATCATCTACGATCTCTTTTTGAATAGGCGTTTTTTTCATTTGTTAAAAATTTACATATTGTAGATTATGTGGATATTTCACGACTACTTGCATATAGTTTTTTGGCCACAGATTTCGCAGATTTTCACAGATTGTTTTCTGTGTAATCCGTGTAATCTG
>CAZEWB010000949.1:0-1745 GCA_964515655.1 uncultured Bacteroidales bacterium | reverse complement strand
CAGTTGGCAGTTGGCAATCTGCAGTAGGTAATGAAGCCTCGCTCTTTGCCGACTGACGACTGGCGACTGACGACTGGGGAACAGTCTTCAATCCACAGTCTGCAGTAGGCAATGAAGCCTCGCTCTTTGCCGACTGCCGACTGTCAACTGCCAACTGTTGACTCCTCTGAATTGCTGTTCGTAAACTTTCGTTGATATCTCTTCCCCTGCGCACATTCACCGGCAACCAGTCGCTTTCAGAAAATTTCGAAGCCAGCCCGCAATGTATCAGCGACGACTTTCCAGTTCCTGAAACACCATAAACAAGCAGAATTTTGCTTTCGAAAACTTTCTGGTAAAGTTCTTCGGTTTCACGTTCGCGGCCGAAGAAGATGTTCTTGTCTTCTTTAGTGTAGGAGTCGAGAAATTTGAAGGGGGATTTCATTGTAAAGGGATTAAATAAATTCCAGAAATAAATATTTTGACCAAGGTTATCAATTCACTTTTATACATCATTATAAAAGGATTTTTTTATTTTATATTATCCAAATATTAAAGGCAATCCATTTCGATTTGTTCTTAATTTATATACAATTCCAATCTTGAGAAATAAATATCCATCATTATTTTTAGGATTCCCCCGAAGGTTATTATCAGGTTGTATTCTTCTGTCTGATAGTTCTGCAGCAATATCGCCATTGGCGAGTTTAATCGCATTTTTATCATAATAATTACCATGAATATCATCAATATAATCAGTTGATGTGAATCTGTAGGAGAACTCAAGATTAAGGGAATATTTTCTGTTTATACCGTATTTAAAACCGATTCCGACAGGAAAATCTATTTGAATACGATTGTATTTATCAAGGGTTCCGTCAATTCCTTGCCCTTCTGTACCTAATGGTTGCAGATAATAGTATTTCCCATTACCTGCTTTAGCTTTTGGATTAAAATAAAATGCTCCAATACCGGCAAATAAATAAGTATTAACATATCTCAATTTGAAGCGGCTCATGTTTCCGAAAGTGTATCTACTACCCATCCTTTCTTTAACAATTGAATATTCATATTGTATTGAACTTTCTATTATGTCAGATATGAAATGTAAATTTCTGTTTTTTAAATTCATATCTTTAGAAGAAATATCTGTCGCACTTACTTTTGAATAGTTTAAGCTAAATTCTATAGCATGCCTTTCCATTAATTTATACCTTAGTCCGGTAAATACCAGTGGGCAAATAGAAGATTTCATATCTCCCCGAAAAATACTACCACCTATACCAATTGGTGCCTCATACCTGGTTCTTTTCCACCTTCCTCCGCCAATTGTTGAGGATGAATCATTTGCAAGTGAATAATATTTCCCGGCAGGATACTCCTTCATATATTGTTTGTAATATTCATCGTAATACTCTCCCTCCTTATCTTTTTTAGTTAAATCCGAAATAATTTTCCATAATAATTCCTCTCGTTTATTATATGCTTCGCAGGAGTGTAATCCAAACGGATATGGGAAATAAGATAAATACTCTTTGTATGAATTCGGATCATTATATTCTAATGCTTTTCCCCATAGATTTTTTTCAATTTGGTTAATTGCATCTTGTCTGTATTTTCCACTGCAATATGACGCAAGGTACTCATTATATTTTCCCAAATCACCCGATTGCATCTTTTCAAGATAAGCTAATTCAAGAAAATCTCTTGCTTCTCCTGCAAGTTCACAATCAGGATGTACATCCAGGAAGCTAATCCACAAAGGA
>CAZEWB010000948.1:0-1746 GCA_964515655.1 uncultured Bacteroidales bacterium | reverse complement strand
TGTGAAAATTTGTGGAATCTGTGGCAGAAAAATAATAATATTTATAACTATTTGATATTTCGCAAACAACCGAATTTTGTTTTAATAGTGAAATAGATTGGTAATCTGTCTTGTTTTTTGCACTTTTGCACCAAGATATTTCCCTTGGCTAAACCGGTAAAACTTTATTTTGTTTCAGATGCCCACCTGGGATTCCCCGACCACGAAAAGAGTCTGGTTAGGGAAAGGATGCTTGTTTCGTTTCTTAAGAAGGCGGCTGAAGATGCAACGGAAATTTACCTGCTGGGAGATATTTTCGATTTCTGGTTCGAGTACAGCAGGGTTGTCCCCAAATACTTCACACGATTGCTTGGTACAATTGCAGAAATAACCGATAAGGGAGTAAAAGTGCATTATTTTACAGGGAATCATGACATGTGGACATTCGGCTATCTTGAAAAAGAATGCGGAGTTACATTACACAAAGGATGCACTATAACCGAATATGAAGGGAAACGCTTCTTTATTTCTCATGGCGATGGTCTTGGCCCCGACGACAAAGGTTATAAACGTCTTAAAATAATCTTTAATTCACGTATCCTTCAATGGCTTTTTGCCAGATTTCATCCTAACTTCGCTTTCTGGTTCGCTCACAAATGGTCGTACAACAGCCGCATAAATGAAAAACCCGAGGGTTATACATTTCAGGGCGAAGAAAAGGAAAGACTTCTCAAATACTCCGGACGGAAACTCGAAGAAAATCATTTCGATTATTTTATTTTCGGACATCGTCATGTTCCGTATGTTTCAAAATTAAGCGAAACTTCCTCATTCGTTTTGCTTGGAGACTGGCTTCACCATTTTACATATGCGGTTTTTGACGGCAGTAATATTGAACTGAAAAAGTACGGAAATGACGCATGATGACGAATTCTATATGCGCGAAGCTCTCCGGGAGGCGATGATCGCTTACGATAAGGATGAAATCCCTGTTGGCGCTGTCGTTGTCTGCAACGGAAAGATAATTGCCAGGGCGCACAATCAGACCGAAACCCTGAACGATGCTACCGCACATGCTGAAATGATAGCTCTTACTGCTGCTCAGAATCACCTTGGTTCAAAATACCTTAATGAATGCACAATTTATATCACGCTTGAACCCTGTATTATGTGCGCAGGAGCGCTGAACTGGACAAAGACCGGACGTATCTGCTTTGGCGCAACCGACCCTAAATTCGGTTCTTCGCTGGTCGGTAAAAGATTGTATCATCCGAAATCAGAAGTCGTTATGGGGATTCTCGAAAAGGATTGCGGTGCATTGTTAACAGACTTTTTCAGAAAGAAAAGAGACCTGCAGAAATACTGATCCCACTTTTTTAAAAGTACAATGTTATAAATTCCAATTTAATGTGTGGGAAGCACGAAGTCAGAAGCACGAAGTCGCAAGTGTCGCGGGTTGTGAGCAGGGGTTTATTAACCCCATGCACCGGACTCATGCTCCCCTCAACTTCGCGCTTCATGCTCCTGACTTCCCACACGTTAAAGAATCTGTATATTTTTTTGAAAATTGATATTTGATGCTTATGAATACATACGCAAGCCTTTGGCAAAGAATATCTGCACAGCTGATTGATTACCTGTTTTTCTGCCTGCTGTTTTTTCCGGTTGCCCGTATAATAAAAGGCACGTGTCTCATGTATGATGCCGACCACTACTGGCGCTGGGATTGGATAGTATTTGACCCCATCTGCCTTGCTTTTCTTATCT
>CAZEWB010000947.1:0-1748 GCA_964515655.1 uncultured Bacteroidales bacterium | reverse complement strand
AAATAAGTGAAAGGAAAAGGTAGTTCGACAGCAAGAACGTTTATACCGGAAACGGTTTGTCCGTTATTTACTATTGTAAACGATATTGTCGTACTGTCTGTGCATGTGTTATATTCCTGAATCAAAACTGTCAATGACAAAGTGTCGTTCAAATCTTCATTGTTTATATGAGGTGTAATTGGTATAGAGAGAAGGGGTGGATAAAAAACTGGTTGACCGCAGGAGTTTTCACCATATACAGTAAAAGTCATTGAGGTATCATTCAACTCAAAACAATTGGGGGTAAACCCGATTTGAACCGTCATGCTGCTTTGTGCAAAATTACTTATATGAAGCGAATCCAGCGACCATGCGTAATTACTGTTTATTATCTGCGGATCAAGCGTGTCAACATTATTCTGATATGTGATGTTTGTAACACCTGCGTATGTGTATGCGGGAGACACAGGCAGGGTGATTGTAATTCCGCTCGCAATACCTGTACCGGTTGCTGTTATAACAAAGTTTGTCCATAAAGTATCGCAAACGGAAATGCTGTCGGTAAAAGAAATTGGTGCAGTAAGACCGGTTTCGGGTATATTTATTCTTATTGGTACTGTATCAACATAGCAGACCTCGTTAAAATCATTGGGATAATTAAAGCAGTTCCAGCCATAAACTACATAAAGAGTATCGGTATTTCCAATAATATTTGAACAATCGACATTAGCGTTAATGCTAAGTACTTTTTCCGCAGGTACAATACATTGCTGATTATTACATGCAAGTGTTCCTATAGCATACAAAGAATCGCCGTTAATAATTATTGGCGTGCCCATGCTATCAAGCGCAACCGGTATATTCACATTATTTGACTGAACAGAATTTACCGTAATATTATTATTGTTCGAATAAAAGTATATAAAAGTATTATCGGTGCGTAAGCGTGCGAGCTGTTTATCTCCCGAATAAGTGTAATTATTATTAAACCGGTCAATTACATCCATCCTAATATCAGTTGAAAAAAAGCCGTTACTGTATGAATTATTGTAATCATAAACCGACAATATAGCAGAAGGAATTGTAAATCGATTAAAATAACCTGTATTATATTCATGAGTAATTACATTAAAACCGGTAGAAGAACCGGGAAAATTTGAATAATAGGAAGTATAATTCGAAGGGTAACTCAGAGTATCTCCGCTTGTGGTAACATCAGAACCTACAATTTCATAATAATCGAAGTGGCAATCGGCAAGTTTAAAAACAACATCAAATGTAAAGCGTTTTACTTCGCCCCAAACAGAAAAGCCATTGTTGTAAAAATCTGTTGAATCAATATATCGGTTTGGATATATAGTAATACTGTTAGCATTATAGGTTGCAAAATTCATATTATAAGCAATTATTGGCGCTGTTTGCAATTTGCTTGTAAATTGAAGTATTCCGTTACTACCCTTTGTCATCTGAAACCCTCTTAAACTAATTGCATCAACAGTAAAAGCGGGAGGATAGGTAAAAGTAACAGAGTCCAATTGCCACAGGTTTCGCAATTCAAAGGGGAAAGAATTTGCAGCAGCCCAATCCACAGTTATTAAACCACCATTGTAGTTATTTGGATTATGATATGCATCTTGACCCAGTTCAGGCAGCACATAAATATATAGAGAATTATAACAGTTACTACTATTCGCAGTATATTTATGTGCTGCCTGAACTGGGTCAAGATGCATATCATAATCCAAAAAACCACACCAAACACACCCAAC
>CAZEWB010000946.1:1153-1748 GCA_964515655.1 uncultured Bacteroidales bacterium | reverse complement strand
TTGGGTGTGTTTGGTTTTTTTTTGCTGATAACGGTGCAACTATTTTCGCAGGAATGGAAGAAGTACGATGCATTGTTCGAGAAAGAGTATAACGCAGCCAACTGGCAGGCTGCCGAAAAACATGGAATTGACTGCCTTAAGGCCGCAGAAAAGGAGTGTGCAAAGACTGATTCGGGTTACGAAAAGTCGCTTCACAACCTTGCTATTGTATATGAAGCAATGGACAGCCTGCAACTGGCCCTTAATTACTGGTCGGAGTTGTTTAAAATTCAGACTACGCGAATGGAGAAGATCGACCCGAATTTCGGGATGGTCGTTACCTCATATTCGGATATGTACAGGTCGATAAGGGAACCGAAGCTGGCGCTGATAACATATAAGAAAGTTGTTGAGCGGCTTAAAAAGGTAAAGGAGGTTGATAACTCAATTTATTACGAACTGTCGACTATCTATTCCAACGAATGTGTTGCATTTTACAGTACTGCCCCTGTGAAATCAGACGAAACAAAACTTGCAGAAACAAAACAGCAATACGGAGAGACCGGCGATGAATATCTGCACATGTTAGACAGCCTTGGTGTAGCTAGTAAGGCCT
>CAZEWB010000946.1:0-1143 GCA_964515655.1 uncultured Bacteroidales bacterium | reverse complement strand
TGTGTTGGGTGTGTTTGGGGTGGGGGTTGCTAGTAAGGCCTATGCACAGTTCACAAAAGCAAAGCCTTTTTTTATCGAAGGCAGGAGGATCAGAAATAATGTAGGTAAGAACAAGAGCGAGGAATATGCCAGAACCTGTACGAATCTAGCTTATATTTACTTTATAGGACAGAAGCCGGACTCTGCAATATTCTATTATTCCGAAGGAATTGAAGTGTGGAAGAAATACGGAAAAACAAATAATTCCGACTACGCTGAAGCGTTGCTATACCGTGCTATGTCATACCAGTTCAAGCAGGACTGGGCAAAATGCTGTGAATTGTACGAAGAGGTGCTGCCGGTCGTTAAATCGGTATTTGGTGAGGACCATTACTGGTATTCAACCGTGCTGGTCTCACTGGGTTCTTTCAACAAAATTCTGAACAATAATGATAAGGCCGAGAAATATTACCTGGAAGATATGCGAATAAAAAAGCAGAGAAAGGACACTCTGGAGATGAATTATTTTTCCGATTACTGGGGGCTTGCCAACATATACGATGTAAGGAACGAAGGTGAAAAGGCTGCTTTTTATTTCAGAAAGGTAAATGACCTTACACTCCGGAACATTAAACTTATGGTGAACTCCATGAATATTTCTTCGGAAAAAAAGATTGCCCAGAGCATTGTGGGATTTCAGTTCAGCCTCGACTGGATTTATTCGTTCATGGTAAGAAGAGCCGGGCAAACCCCCGACCTCACGACTTATATTTATAACAACGAACTTGTGAAAAAGGGACTTGTAATGCGTGTTATGAAGTCGAAAATGGAAACGGCTCTAAACAGTAAAGATACTTCGCTGATAAATGCTCTCGACAGGTGGCTTATGCTCAGGCAGCAGATCTCCAAACTCAATCTTCTTCCGGTTTCAGAAAGGGTAAGCAACCTTGCCCAGATGGAAACGGAGGCCAGAAGGATAGAGGACGACATGTATTATAAACTGTACGAACTTCAGAAGGACAAGGACCTGTCAAATGACTGGAAAGAAGTCCGCGATGCCCTTAAACCCGGAGAAGCAGCGTTAGAGTATTTCAATTTCGACTATTTCGATTACACTAAAGGAAAGTTCCCCGACAGTACATTGTATTATGCGTTGATCCTGAG
>CAZEWB010000945.1:219-1749 GCA_964515655.1 uncultured Bacteroidales bacterium | reverse complement strand
TCTCTATTTCGATGAATTGTCCTTTGAACGGGTAATGGATATTGTGGATTATGAGGAGCCGCATGGAGTGATTGTATCTGTAGGCGGGCAGATACCGAATAATCTTGCCATGAGATTGTTTCAGTCCAACGTAAAGATACTGGGCACTTCTCCGCTTTCGATCGACAATGCCGAAGACAGGCATCGCTTTTCTTCTACACTCGACAAACTTGGTGTTGACCAGCCCCGCTGGAAAGAGCTGACCACAATTGATGATATCTTCAGATTTGTGGAAGAGGTCGGATTCCCTGTTCTGATAAGACCTTCGTATGTTTTATCGGGAGCAGCTATGAATGTCGTTTCGAACCTCCACGAACTTGAGCACTTCCTTACACTTGCTTCCAACGTATCAAAAAAGTATCCCGTAGTTGTCTCCGAATTTATTGAAAACGCAAAGGAAATTGAATTCGACGCTGTTTCAAAAGACGGTGAGGTTATCCTTTATGCCATCTCCGAACACATTGAATTTGCAGGCGTGCACTCAGGTGATGCGACCATAGTTTTTCCCGCACAGAAACTTTATGTGGAGACCATCCGGAGGATTAAGAAAATTGCAAAGCAGATATCTCAGGCTCTTGAAATAACCGGTCCTTTTAATATTCAGTTCCTTGCACGCGATAATGATATTAAGGTAATTGAATGTAATCTCAGGGCTTCGAGAAGTTTTCCCTTTGTCTCGAAAGTTTTAAAGACCAACTTCATTGATATAGCAACAAAGGCCATGCTTGGCGCAGATGTAAGTAAGCCCGACAAATCAGCCTTCGAACTGGATTACGTAGGAATAAAAGCTCCCCAGTTCTCTTTTTCACGTCTGGCAAAAGCAGATCCCATTCTTGGCGTCGAAATGGCCAGCACCGGCGAGGTCGGATGTATCGGCGAAGACTATTATGAGGCAGTTCTTAAAGCACTGCTTTCCGTCGGCTACAAGATACCGGAAAAAAATATCCTGATGTCTACCGGGCCTTCACGTTCAAAAACAGAGATGCTTACTTCATGCAAAATGCTTGTTAACAAAGGATATAATCTTTATGCAACCAAGGGGACTCAGTTATTCCTAAAAGAAAACGGAGTTGAAGCGACAATGCTTCACTGGCCCGATGAAAAAGAGGAACCTAATGTAATTACCATGCTGCGGGAAAGAAAAATTGACCTGGTGATAAATATTCCCAAAAACCTCTCAAGGGATGAATTATATAACGATTACGAGATCAGGCGCAGCGCAATAGATTATAATATTCCCCTCCCAACAAATTCACGGCTTGCCAGCGCTTTCATATATTCCTTCTGCAAAAGAAGTATAGAGGATATGGTAATAAGGTCATGGGACGAATATTAATAACTTACGTACTAAAAATAAAGATGGCACTAATTTTCAGGATAAAAAGACAAGAAATATTTTGACACGGATTTCACGGATTATCACGAAAGACACTATATGTTATTTAAAGTGTGGGAAGCACGAAGTCAGAAGCACGAAGTCTATTAGTTGTG
>CAZEWB010000945.1:0-209 GCA_964515655.1 uncultured Bacteroidales bacterium | reverse complement strand
CCCCCATGCCCCGGACCCATGCCCCCCTCAACTTCGCGCTTCGTGCTCCTGACTTCCCACACTTCATCAGATTATAATAATTAGTGTAATTCGTGTCTAAAATGATTCGGGTAATAGCATCAAATTGATATAAACATTTTAAAGATGAGCGACCTTATTAAAAATCTGAACCAGATAATCAACACCACACCCCAAACACACCCAACACA
>CAZEWB010000944.1:0-1749 GCA_964515655.1 uncultured Bacteroidales bacterium | reverse complement strand
TGTGTTGGGTGTGTTTGGGTTTTGAAAAGATAAACGCCCTTGACCCTGTCAAGAACAACGGGCAGATATCATATATTCTCCTTACTCTTAACATGAAGATCGATTACCTTCTTGCCCCCGAAGGCGTCCTGACAGATAAACTCGAAAAGATCCAGGGCATTTACAATCACAAAGACAAGGACTATCTCCAGAAGAACAGCGAAATGAAAGATGCTTTCAAAGAGATAAGAGAAATGCCTACCGATACTATTTACAAGAGTTTTTACAATACTATCTCTACTTTCAGTATTGTTTCGCCTGCCGGTTACAAGCAGGTTGCCGATTTTGTCTTCAATGAATCCAAAACAAAGGATTATTACCTCGAAAACCGTAATTACGAAGCCATAGTGTCAATATACGAGTATATCGCAGCTTACATTTTCTTCAATTACGGATTGAAAACTCCGTTGCAGCAGATCACCAGTCTTTTTTTGCACATATTCAATAATGAATATTACAACGAGATAGGTTATGCGGAAAAATACAGGGACAGCAACGGCAACCTTAACAGGCAGAACATTACTAATTCAATACAGAAGATCGTGAATCAGAACAGGGCCAAATACCCGAATTTCCAGTTCAGGACGCAGCAACTCGACTTCTCGTCCGATTACCGTTTTGCCATAACATACTTTACCGAGTTTGATTTTTTAAATCTGTAGACCATGGAAGCAATAATAAGAAACTTCAGGAATTATATCGTTCAGATATCCACTCCATACGGAAGCGGAAGCGGTTTTTTCCTTAAAGGCATTCCCTTTATCATTACAAATTGTCATGTTATAGACAAATGCAATGAAGTTACCGTAAAGAAGACAGGGACAAAAAAAATAAAGACCACTGTATTATTTCATGATAAACTGAATGACATTGCCCTTCTCGAGAATCCTTTTGAGAACATTTCGGAGGCCCAGCTTTCCGAAACGCCTGTGGTCGCAGGCCAGCGCATACTTGCAATAGGACACCCTCTGGGTCTTTCGTACACTGAAACACAAGGCATTATTTCGAAAGAAGACAGGATCTACAATGGATTAAAATATATCCAGATCGATGCAGCGATAAATCCCGGTAACAGCGGTGGCCCGCTTATTAATGAACAGGGGGATGTGATTGGTGTAAATACATTTATTTTAAGGGACTCCGAAAGTCTGGGTTTTGCCGTTCCCGCAGCAAGTCTTAAAAAAGCAGTGGAAGACTATCTGCCGCATTCACCCCGCAAAGCACTCCGGTGTAAAAGCTGCGGCGCCACCTTAACCGAAGACAAGATAGACGGAAAGTATTGCGCAAACTGCGGCAATCCTGTCGATACTAAAGAATTCAACCCGCCTCCATACGAAGCAGCAGGAACTGCAAAGACCATCGAGACCATACTGGCAAATATCGGCGTGAACGTTTTTCTTGCAAGGGAAGGCCGCAATGTGTGGAAAACAGAAGACAAGCCTTCGGTTCGTGTTTTTTATGACGAGAAAAGCGGGTTCGTGTATAACGATTCCAAACTCTCCAAACTCCCGAAACAGGAGATCGGCAAGGTTTATGAATTCATACTCCGCGAAAATTACAACCTCGAAGGCAACTCGTTCAGCGTTTACAATTCCGACATCATCCTCGGTTCTGTTGTGTACTGTGACGACATAAACGTCGACGCAACTCACGGGCTTTTCAAACGCCTTATCGACAAATTGAAAAAAAACCCCAAACACACCCAACACA
>CAZEWB010000943.1:0-1751 GCA_964515655.1 uncultured Bacteroidales bacterium | reverse complement strand
TTAATTAAGGCCTTCTTTCATTTATAATTGCCTTTGTAATATTGTTATTGTACATGATATTGTATTATAACACTATTACAAAGGCAATTATAAATGAAAGAAGGCCTGAATTAATTGCCTCCTGACCCAGAGATGGCCCGACAACGGCTTCTTCGATTATCCTTGCCGGCGCAGGAAGTTTACCTGATTTCAGTACGTTTGCCAAGTCCTGAGCTTCTGTTATTGTAAAGTCTCCCTGTATGGATGAACGTCCGCCTGATATCTCGGAGTTAACAACAGGATTGCTGTAAACATAATTATCAAGAACAATTGCTATCTGTTTTCCAACGTTATCACGGGTCAGGCGTGCCCATACCTTTGCGCCATCGCTGTTCATACCCATACTGACTTCTGCTGTAGAACCCGTCTGAGCAAATTCAGGGCGGGCCGCTGTAACTGCCGATCCGTCCAATGGAGCGCGTTTATCGCGTGTTGTAACTCTTATTGCTATCAGTTCATAATAATCTTCCGAGCCTTTTAAAGGTTTATATGACCATAAGAATTTCACATCGGGAGGTAATATAACCTTTACCTGCTTCATGTTCAGGTATGTATTGACCCTGGATGTATCTTTATAATGGGCGATCCCCACTCCGGAACCTTTCATAAGTTCCCCGCTCTGTGACACATTCGGACGCAGTACCATGAACAAGGGGTAATCCTTTTCCGCCTGTTCGGCGGTCTGTGCTGTATCTGTTGCCGCCGAGTCCTTCGATAATAACTCGTCAACGACTGATTTGGTTGTATCCTTTGGATTCTTTTCAGTAACTGCTTTTGAGGTATCTCCGGTAAGCATGTTCAGCGGACTGTCTTTTGCAGTGCTGTCGGCATTGATATTCTCAACTGCTTCGTTAAGCTCTTTTAGTTTTTTGTTAACGTCAAGGAAGAAAGGATATATCTCTTTGTTTTCGTATGTTTCCCAGAACTCAAGATTTGCCGTTCCCTGTAAGAGTTTGCGTACACGTTCAGGGTCTTTTACTCCCGGCAGTTCTATCATTACGCGGCCAGTACCTTCAAGCCTGTTAATATTAGGTTGTGTTACCCCAAAGCGGTCGATACGGTTACGGAGAATATTAAAGGTATTGTCGTATGCCGACTGGGTTTCCTCACGCAGGAACTTCATTACTTCTTCATCTGTCGATTTAAAAGTAATTTTGTCGCGCAGTTCCATCGTGCTGAAAATGGAAGAAAGACGGCCATTGGGATTAAGCCTCTTAAAGGCATTTGCAAAAAGGGTAACATAATCATCCGTGCTTTTTTCCTGATCCTTCAGTGCCATCATAATGGCCTGGTTGAAAGTTGTATCTTTTGAATAACCGGAAAGCGAACGAAGTACATCAACAACAGAAACTTCAAGAGTAACGTTCATACCTCCCTTAAGGTCAAGGCCCAGGTTGATCTCTTTTTCCTGACATTCGCGATAAGTATATTTCTTTATCCAGAAAAAATTATAAACGGGCTCGCTGGCCATCGAATCGAGATATTTATATTCCTTTGCCGGATCTCCCTGTGCATATTCACGGGCATCTCCTTCTACACTTGAAGTAAAATAAGTAAAGGACAATTGATAAATACAGACTAGCGCCAGAGCGATTGCAAAAAACTGTATAGCACCTTTGTTTCGCATTATAAGAGTGTTTTTATTTTTTTAACCCGCAAATATAAGTTTTTTCTTTTTACCCGATGTAAAAAATATGAAAATAGTATTAATT
>CAZEWB010000942.1:0-1751 GCA_964515655.1 uncultured Bacteroidales bacterium | reverse complement strand
GTATTTGGCGGGTTTGAGTTAGTATTTGGTGGGTTTGGTTGAGAATTCGGTAAAACAAGTACGAGTTCGAGGTAGAGTTTCGGGGGAATAAAAATCCTCGTACTCGCTCCTCGTACTCGTACTAAAATTACTCCATATTAAGAATCATTTTGAATAATAGGTTTGGTTGAGAATTTGGTAAAAGGTAACAGGACGAGACACACATAAACGTATTTCAGGACTAAACGCAATTAATATAAAACAAAAAAGGCTGACCCGTAATTGGATCAGCCTGTTTTTATTTATGATTTTATTGATTAAACAACGCCCTGGGCTAACATAGCATCAGCAACTTTAACGAATCCGCCTATGTTGGCACCGTTAACGTAGTTGATGAATCCGTCGCTTTGTTTCCCGTATTTTACACAGGTTGCATGAATGTTTATCATGATATTATGTAATCTTTCGTCAACTTCTTCCCTTGTCCATGAGAGTCTCAGTGAATTCTGGCTCATTTCAAGGCCTGAAGTTGCAACACCGCCTGCGTTGGCAGCTTTACCGGGTCCGAAAAGAATCTTGCCATTTAAGAATACTTCAACAGCTTCAGGTGTTGATGGCATGTTGGCACCTTCTGATACACATATACAGCCGTTTTTAACCAGTGTTTTAGCTTCTTCTTCATTGATCTCATTTTGTGTTGCACATGGTAAAGCAACATCACATTTAACTCCCCATGGCCTTTTTCCTGCAACAAATTCACAGCCGTATTTCTGTGCGTATTCTTTTATTCTTCCTCTTTTAACATTTTTCAGTTCCATTACATAAGCTAATTTTTCAGCATCAATACCTTTGGTATCATATATGAAACCTTCGGAATCAGATAAAGTAACAGCTTTCCCCCCTAGTTGTGTAACTTTTTGAACTGCATATTGTGCCACATTGCCGGAACCCGAAATAGCAACAGTTTTTCCTTTGAAACTCTGTCCTTTTGTTTTCAGCATTTCTTCTGCAAAATAAGTAGCTCCATAGCCTGTAGCTTCAGGGCGGATTAATGAGCCACCCCATTCAATACCTTTACCTGTCAATACCCCTGTAAATTCATTCTTCAGTTTTTTATATTGACCGAACATAAAACCAATTTCTCTTCCTCCAACTCCGATGTCGCCGGCAGGAACATCTGTGTCAGGTCCTATGTGACGGAATAATTCGCTCATAAAACTCTGGCAGAAGTGCATTACTTCATTGTCGGATTTTCCTTTCGGGTCAAAGTCTGAGCCGCCTTTACCGCCACCCATCGGAAGAGTGGTTAAACTGTTTTTCAATACCTGTTCGAAAGCTAAAAATTTCAGTACTCCTAAGTTAACAGTAGGATGGAACCTTAAACCACCTTTGTATGGTCCGATCGCACTGTTCATTTCAATTCTGAATCCCCTGTTTATCTGAACCTGTCCTTTATCATCCACCCATGGCACTCTGAACATAATTAATCTTTCAGGTTCAGCAATTCTTTCAAGGATTTTAGCTTGTTTGTACTTCGGATTTTCTTCGATGAAAGGTATTAAAGATTCAGCAACTTCTTTAACAGCCTGGTGAAATTCTATTTCACTGGGATTTTTGGCAATAATTTTTGCCATAAATTCATCTACTTTTGGGCCTACATTCATTGTCATAATTTTAAATATTTAAGTTAGTTAATAAGTTTTTATTTGATATAATAAAAACTTATTAACTAACTTAAATATTTAAAACACCCACCAAACACACCCAACACA
>CAZEWB010000941.1:0-1752 GCA_964515655.1 uncultured Bacteroidales bacterium | reverse complement strand
TAGAAATTCTTGACTCCCGTGGAAATCCAACGGTTGAAGTCAATTTAACATTAGAAGACGGAACAACTGCACGTGCAATGGTTCCAAGCGGTGCATCCACAGGCGAACGTGAAGCCTGCGAACTACGTGATGGCGATAAAAAACGTTATGGAGGTAAAGGTGTTTTAAAAGCCGTTGAAAATGTTAACGCAATTATTGCGAAGGAAATTGAAGGTAAATGTTTCGGCTCCCAGCGGGAATTAGATTATTTCTTAATTGGTCTTGATGGAACGGCTAATAAATCAAAGCTCGGAGCAAATGCAATACTTGGCGTATCAATGGCGTATGCACGTGCGGGTTCATTCAGTTTGCGAATTCCTTTATATCAGTATTTAGGTGGAACCAATGCCCATATATTACCTGTTCCCTGTATGAATGTAATTAACGGAGGAAGTCATGCCGACAATACAGTAGATTTTCAGGAATTTATGATTGCACCGCACAATGCTCCATCTTTTACCGAGGCAATACGCATGGGTGCTGAAGTGTTTCATGCATTAAAATCAGTATTGAAATCCAAGGGATTATGCACAGGCGTGGGAGGTGATGGCGGTTTTGCTCCAGACCTCAAATCAAACGAAGAAGCGGTTGAAATGATTCTTAATGGAATTGTGAAAGCAGGATATAAACCAGGAGAAGATGTTAGCATTTGCCTTGACCCTGCAACAAGTGAAATGTGGGAAAACGGAAAATACAAATTCTTCAAAAGCACTCAAAAATTAATATCAAGCGATGACATGATTAAGCTTTGGGAGAGTTGGACAAAACAATATCCTATTGTTTTATTGGAAGACGGTTTAGCCGAAAACGATTGGGAAGGATGGATAAATCTTACTTTAGTGCTTGGTAATAAAATTGAAATTGTCGGTGATGATTTGTTTTGTACGAATAAAAATATTGTTGCCAAAGGCATTGAGCAAAAAGCCGCCAACAGCGTATTGATAAAACTGAATCAAATAGGTACAGTTACAGAAACATTAGAAACGATTGAGCTTGCATATCGCAATCATTATAACTGCTTTGTTTCCCATAGAAGCGGAGAAACAGCAGATAGTTTTATTTCCGACCTTACCGTTGCCGTGAATGCTGGGCATCTAAAGACAGGGAGTGGTTGCCGTAGTGAACGTATTGAAAAATTTAATCAATTGATGCGTATTGAGAAGCAATTAGGTGCTGCTGCGAAATTCGCAGGAATAAAAGCTTTTAAAAACAGGTAGTATAAGAATTTTTTAATTAAATAACCGTGGTGATTTGTAATAAAAATAGGGTTTTTGTTTATTAAATGTACCTATAAGAATTATTTCATGTGAGCCGCTACTATTTGATTTTACTTTACCTGTATTAAAATCGTAAGAATATCCTACTTTGACAAAATCATTAATTGTATAACCTACTAATGCAACAAAGGATTCTTTGTATCTATACGATAAGCCACCAAGAAATTTATTTTCAAATGTTACATTGGTATTAACTTCATAACTGGTGATAAATCCTGTGCTTTGTATATAAATAGAAGGGAATATATTTATTTTATCATTATTATTAATAATATAATTAGCATAAAAATAGAAATGGCGGGGGAGGTTAAAGAAAGAAGATACAGAAAAAGGATGATACAGGGTTAACCCTACGAAAGACCCCTCACTTCCGTGCTTCTTTCCAAAGCATCACCGCAAGCCCGCCTGACAAAAAAACCCAAACACACCCAACACA
>CAZEWB010000940.1:0-1752 GCA_964515655.1 uncultured Bacteroidales bacterium | reverse complement strand
CGGATGAGCCGATATTATTCCGATACCGAAAAAATAAAATAGTATTAAAAAAAGATTCTTCATTTGTTCTTACAAGGTAAGGTACAGTATGCAAAGCAATACAAAGATACGAATTAATTCTATTTTTGCATAAAATAAATCAACTGAATATAATTGCTTATTTTTGTCAATAATGCATAGTGCAGAATAAAGGGTATTAATGAAAATAATCCTGTTCTTGTTTCCTGAAATGTCAGAGGATTCCTATGGAATGGAGGGTCGGGTATGGATGTGAAAGTGAAGCGTACTCCACTTGACATTTTGCGGGAAATTGAAACAAACTATCCTGTAGAAACTGTTACTGCCAGAAATATACAGGTGTGGCCTTACCTGAGAATATATTTATTTTCGATCGGTGATGCATTCTCTCATGCCGGTTCAGTGAAGTCCTCAATGATCAGGACTTTTTTTTCAGGTATATTCTATGGCTTCCCGAGTCTTTTTAAAAAGTACGATCACATATTTTTCAGCGATACCATGGAAAGGCGAAAGATCGGAACGCTTTACTATGATAAAAGTATTGACTATCTTTCTGAGATACTGCCCCGTTCCCTTGACATTGAAATTCCTCTTCCGGTGCATTACAGAAGGAAAAATGTACCCACAAAGAATATTGTTTCCAAAATTCCATTTTATTTTATCGAGGCCATTTATGCAAAAGTTTTTCTGTTTAATCTCAAACTGAAAAACAGGCAGGTGCTTGAGGAAATATTCGCGAAATATAAGATCGATGTAAGTTACATGTCGCTTGTCAGGCGGTTCATTTCGCAATATGTGATGACAAAAATACTTGTAAGGCATTTCAAGCCCCGCGCTGCATTTATCGAATGTTATTACACGAATACCGGGCGCATTGTTGCATTCCGCGAAAAGGGAATAAAGGTCGTGGAGATACAGCACGGCGTTATAAGCAATGAACATATCGCCTACAATATCTTTAAAAAATTCGATGAGAAATGTTTTCCTGAATATCTGCTGACGTTCGGGGACAGTGAAGTTGAAGTTTCAAAATCGAAGGACTTTTATATCAGGCCGGAAAATGTATTTCCCATAGGAAGTTTCTATCTGGACCACCTGAACTCGAATCCTGCGAAATACAGCCTTATTGATGATTACAGGATAAAATACAAATTCATTGTATGTGTTTCAGGACAGAACCATTACACGGAGCCGCTGCTTGTTGATTTCCTGAACAAAGTGACTGCCCTTTCATCCGAGGTACTTTTCATTTTTGTTCCAAGGGACAATAGTTTTGATGAGAGTAAATACAGCCTGAACAAAAATATTTATGTAAGCAGTGAGTTGAACTGTTACGAAATGATATCCCTCTGCGATTTTCATTCAACCGTTTTTTCGACCTGCGCCCTCGAAGCGCCATCACTTGGCATTCCCAACATCCTTATTAATATTGACGGATTGTCGGAACTTCATTACAGCGGTGTCCTTAATAATAAGATCACAACTATGTATGCTGACAGTCCTGTGGAATACGTTCAGTTGATTTATAATTATACATTTGCTGATAAAAACTTTATCAGGGATCTGAACAAACATATTATAAAGCCCGGTTACAAGGAGAACATTCAGAAAGTACTTAAAGAAATTTCACTTTTATGATGAAAGATCTGAACTTCCCCTTTATAAAGTCACTGAGTGTTTTTACAGTCTCGAACGTGATCAATGCGACCACACCAACCAAACACACCCAACACA